>NZ_JAUNLM010000085.1 GCF_030532265.1 Clostridium sp.
TAATATATTTATATTTTATAAATATAAAATATATCTTAACTTTATTTACTAATTAATACTATATTAATATAATAACACTATTATTCTCTATAAGTAAATTAACTAAAATAGCAAATATAAAAAAGCACCTAAAAGTTAAACTTTTAGATGCTTTCATAAAATAACTTATATTATTTTAAATAACACTAAGCTTATTTAATAATATAGCAAAATATTCTAAATTAAAAATTTAAGTAAAAATACAACACCAATTATTACAGTTGTTATACTTATATCTTTTACTTTTCCTGTAAATAATTTTATTAATATGTATGATATTACACCAAATATAATTCCATCTGAAATACTATATGAAAATGGCATCATTATCATAGTTAAAAATGCAGGTATTGACTCTGAATATTCTTCTAAATTTATTTCTCTTATAGGTTCTATCATAAATAAACCTACTAATATTAATGCTGATGCAGTAACAGCTGGTGTTATTGCAGCAAATATTGGTGAAAATAATAAAGCTAAAGCAAACATTATAGCAGTTGAAACTGCTGTAAGTCCAGTTCTACCACCTTCTGCAACTCCTGCTGCACTTTCTACAAAAGTACTTACTGTACTAGTTCCCATGCAAGCCCCTAAAGTTGTACCAATAGCATCTGAAAGCAATGCTTTCTTAATATTTGGAACTTTTCCGTTCTCATCAAGCATTTTAGCTTTAGTTGCAACACCAACTAAAGTACCTATAGTATCAAATAAATCCATAAATAATAAAGTAAATAATACTATTACCATATCAAATGAAAAAATATTATGCCACTCAAAGTCAAAAAGTATTCCACTAATTGATGGTGGTGCACTAATTACAGCACTTGGAATTGGAGTTAATCCAAAAGGAATACCAATTATAGCAGTAATAATCATTCCAATAAAAAGTGCTCCTTTAACTCTTTTTGCTAAAAGTATTGATGTTATTATTAATCCAACTATAGCAAGTAATCCAGCACCATGAGTTATACTTCCTAATGATAATATTGTTCCTCCATCCTTTGGATGAACAACAATTCCTGCACCTTCTAATCCAATAAGTGCAATTAAAAGTCCTATACCAACTGAAATACCTTTTTTTATACAATCAGGTATTGAATCTACAATAGCTTCTCTAACATTAAATAATGTAAGTAATATAAATATTATACCTTCTAAGAATACAGCTGTTAGAGCAAACTGATAAGAATATCCCATTTGTAATACTACTGTATAAGCAAAAAATGCATTTAATCCCATACCTGGAGCTTGAGCAAATGGAAGTTTAGCATAAATTCCTGTTAAAAGTGTTGCTACAAAAGCAGAAAGTGCTGTTGCTGTAAACACTGCTCCTTTATCCATTCCAGCAGCTGAAAGTATTGTTGGATTTACAATAAGTATATATGCCATAGTCATAAATGTTGTAAGTCCTGCAACTACTTCTCTCTTAGAATTAGATCCATTTTTTGTTATCTCGAAGTAATTATCAAGTAATCCATCTTTTTTAAAGAAGTTTTTCATGTTATCACTCTTTCATTTATTTTTTCGTCCGCTTTTAATAATATATCATTTTTCGATAAATTTCTACCCTCAACACGAATATTTTTTTATTCTTTTTAAGTTTTATATATTTTTATTTAAGTTATATACATTATAAAATCACTTTCCTCATATAATATTCGCCTTTATATAAATAAAAATGGATAGATTATTTTTTAAAATAATCTATCCAATATAAACTTACTCTTTAAATATAGTTACTTCAACTTCTTCAATTCTTCTTCCAGTAACTTCTTTTACTTTTAAATGTATATTATCTACATCAAATTCTATATTGACTCCTTCTTTTGGTATTTTACCTATTCTAGTTATCATATATCCATTTAATGTATCAAAATCTTCATCTTCTTCAATACTTGTCCCAAACTCATCATTGAAATCATGAATATTTATAGTTCCTTTTACTAAATACTTATACTCATCTATTTTCTTTATATCTGGTTCATCTATATCATATTCATCATCAATATCTCCAACTATTTCTTCAACTAAATCTTCCATAGTTACAATTCCTGAAAAACCACCATATTCATCTATTAATAGTGCCATATGATTTTTGTTTAATTGAAGCTCTTTAAATAATTCATTTATCCTCTTAGTTTCTGGAACAAAATATGGTTTATGAAGTATATGCTTTATATTAAGATTTTCAAAACCTACTTTTCTTGCCATTATAAATAAATCTTTTGTATATAGTATTCCTACTATATTATCTATATCCCCTTCATAAACTGGTATTCTTGAATATTGTAGATTTATTATATCATCCAATTCTTCATTTATATCATCAGAAATATTTATCATATATGTATCTTTTCTAGATGTCATTATTTCTTTAGATAATCTATCATTAAATTCAAATACACTGTCTAACATTTCTTTTTCTGATTCATCAATTGCACCTTCAACTTCACCTTCTGAAATTAAAGCCTGTATCTCTTCTTTAGATACTTTTTCTTCTATTCCTTCTTTATTAAAACCTAATAATTTAAGTATTAATGAAGTTGAAAATGAAAGTATTTTTACAAATGGTTTTGTAATTATAAGTACAATATATATTGTTTTTACAGATCTTAAAGCTACCTTTTCTTTATTTTTAAGCGCTATTCTTTTTGGTACTAATTCTCCAAATACTAATGTAAAGTATGTAAGAATTATTGTAACTATTATTACTCCTAATTGATTAGCATATGGTATATTCAATGCTTCTAATTTATTTGAAAGTACTACTGAAATACCTGTTGCAGCTGATGCACTAGATAAAAAAGCTGCTAATGTTATTCCTATTTGTATTGCTGCTAGGAAATTACCCTGATTTTTCATAATTTTTTCTAAAAGTTGCGCTTTTTTATTACCTTCTTCACTTAAAAGCTTAACTCTATTTTTATTTACTGATGCTATTGCCATCTCTGCTGATGAAAAAAAAGCATTAATTAATGTTAATATTATTATTATTATTATTTGCATAATAATACTTTCCGGCTCTGGTTCTATCATTATTTTCCTCCCAAATTTTATCATATAGAAGTAATATATCATATGTTTTCATAATTTCCAACCATTATATATTTAATAAATTAGAAATTTTTAGTATATTTTTCATAAAGTAAGCTATCTTAAATTAAGATAGCTTATTTAAATGTTTTATTTTAATCCATTATATTTAATTTAACTATTTTCAATAAAAAATAGAATTTAAACTTTACCTCTTAAAGCTTTCATTAATGAAATTTTATTTCCATAATGTAAAGTTCCTCTTCTATATAATTTACTACTAATAACTCCAACTATAATTATAAAACCTATATTTATAATTGTAGTTATTATAATCTCTATAAATCCAACATTTGATAAAACAATTCTCTCAAATATTATAAGCGGTGATGCGAAAGGAATATAACTCATAACCTTAGCAAAAGTAGTATCTATATTAAACATACAATTCATAGCTATTAAAAATACAACTACAAATACCATAGTTATTGCTCCCATAGATGAATTTACATCTTGTGGACTTGTTGCAAGAGAAGCTACTGCTGCATAAAGCATTGAAAAAGTTAAATATCCAAGTAAGAAATAGAATATAAATGATAATATTATTGATACATTTAAATTTAAAGATTCAATAACTTCCATACTAAAACCTGAAGTTTTAAGCATTATAAATCCTGCACCTAAAAGTATTAATATTTGTGTTAATCCAACTGCACAAACTCCAAGTACCTTACCAAAGAATAATTCCATTGGTTTTGCCATAGTAATTAATGTTTCCATTATCCTGTTTGTCTTTTCTTCTATAACAGAATTTGCAACCATTGAGCCAAATGTTAATGTAATCATATATATACCAAAAACAAGTGCATATACAAGAGTCATTCTCTCGTTAGATGAGTTCCCCTTTTGTATAACTTCTAAATTAGCTGGTGACATTATTTTAGAATAATCCTCATTACTTAAATTATATTTTTTCATATTATTCATTATTTTTATTTCACTTAATATAGAGTTAACTTTATTGGTTAATTCTTGACCTGGTGATTTATTTACGTATAACTTTCCACTTACATCTTTTACTTCTGAAATTTCTAATATAGCCTTAAATTTTGAATCTCCAGATTCAAGTTCTGATTTAACTTTATTAACTTCATCAATATTTTTTGCTATTACAAAATTATAACTATCATCATTTATTTTACTTAACAATTCTTTATTAACTAATTTATTATTAATCGCTCCATTATTATTCACTTCACATATCATAATATTATCTGTTGAATTACTTTTAAATAAAGACATTATTTTATCCATATTAAAAAATCCAAGCATTATTATTAAAGTAATTATAGTAGAAATTATAAGTCCCTTATTTCTAATTGTTTCTCTATAAGTAAAACCAAATATCGTTAAAAATTTACTCACTTTAATCACCTAACCTTTCTATGAAAATATCATTTAATGATGGTTTTTCAAAATAAAAACCATTAATATCTAAATCTTGGTTAGTGATTTTTCTTAAAATTTCTTTTCCTTTTTTAATATCTCTTATATCAACTATAAATTTTCCATTTTCATATTTATATGAATTCACTTCTTCTATTTTTAATATATCTTCTATACCTTTTTCTCCTTCTATAATAAGAGCCTTTACCCCATAATCTTCCTTAATTTTTTCTAAATTTCCTTGAAGAATTGTTTCTCCTTTTTTTAGCATTATTATATCATCACAAAACTCTTCAACATCAGCCATTCTATGACTACTAAAAATTAAAGTTTTTCCCTTATTAAGCAGTTCTCTTATAACAATTTTAAAAGTTTCAACATTTACAGGATCTAATCCACTAAATGGTTCATCTAATATTATTACATCTGGATTATGCATTATAGCAACTATAAGTTGAATCTTTTGCTTGTTACCTTTTGATAATGTTTCAACCTTTTTATTTAAATATTCACTTATTTCAAACCTATCTAACCAATATTTTATTGATTCTAAAGCATTATTTTTTCTCATTCCATAAAGAGATGCAAAATATAATAACTGATTCTTTACAGTAAACTTTAAATATAATCCTCTCTCTTCAGGTAAATATCCAAAGGATTTTTGATTAAAGTTTAACTCCTTATTATTAATTAAAACCTTTCCATTATCACTTGGAAGTATTCCTAAAAGAATTCTTATAGCTGTAGTTTTACCTGCTCCATTTCTTCCTAGTAACCCTAATGCCTTTCCACTATCAATAGTAAAATTTAAATTTTTAAGAGCTTGCACATCACCAAAGGATTTGCTTATACCTTGTGCTTCTATTTTCATAATGTCCCCCTTTTGTTTAAGTAGTTATAAATTTAACAA
>NZ_JAUNLM010000086.1 GCF_030532265.1 Clostridium sp.
AATAAAAGATCTTTCTTTTTCAGAATCTAGAGCTGATGTACTTACAATTTTACAAAAAACATATCAAGAAGCACATGAAGGATCAAACTATCATCATATGCCTATCTATCTTCCAGATGACTGGTATGATAAAATATCAAAGTTAAAAGAAGAAAAAAAAGCATCATTGGAAAAAGAAATAGAATTTGATGAAGCTATAAATGAAAATCTTTATACACCTGATTCAATAGATAACCTAAAAGATGCGATTACTCTTGGAAAACATACATTAACTTATGAATGGTCTTTATTTGCTGATTTCGACAAAGCAACTCAAGATATAAAAAATGCAGTGAAAAATTTAAAGGATCCTCTTTATAGACCTCCATTTGGTCTTATACATCGTCATTAAAATAATATAAAAAAGAACTTGATAGAAATTTACTTAATCAAGTTCTTTTTTATATTATTGTACTTTTACAAATTCATTCCATATGATTTATTTTTCTCTTTTTCAATCTCTATATTTTCTTTTTCAATTTCTTTTTTTACTTTAAAAAATTCAATTTGAGACTCTCTGCTCATGCTCCTAAGAATTTCATTAACTTTATTTATTTCAGATCCAAGTCTTTTATTTTCTTTTTTTTATGAAGTGCTTTATTTTTTTATTTTATGTTTTAAATAAATTAAACTTTTTTTACAAAGACATACCTTTACTCTTAGCTTTTCTATTTTCTAGTTCTTGTTCCTTCTCTTTCTCGAACAAATCATCGTAGTATTTATTTATCTTCGAATGAAAGAATTCTTTAAGTTGTTCATTAGAATTGACTACTGAATCTACAGCTTTGTTATAATCTTCAAGAGAATCTATAATTGAATTAGCAGAATCTAAATCATTAGATTTTTTCTTTAATTTTTGATTAAGAAGAATAATTTCTTGCTTTAAAGAATGGTTTTCCACTTCTAAATTATCAGCCTTTCTAGCTTTGGAAGATAATATTTGGTTTTCTTTTTCTAATTCCTCAAAGTTATGATTAAGAGTTAATTGCTTTTTATATAGATTATTAGTTTTATTTTCTAAACGTTCTAAATTCTTATGTTTTATGTATAGTGATTTTTGCTGATCTTTTAAATCCTGCTCTAATTTTTCTAACTCTAATAACTTGTCTTTATTAAGCAAAAAAGATTTAGCAAGGTCTTTTAAATTTTGAAATTCCTCTCTAGTCAATTTAAAGCCCCCTAGAAGGCTTTCTTTTTTTTCAAGAGTAATTTCACCTATTTTTAAATTTAACGCCTCTAAACGCTTAATTTCCTTATTTAAATTAGATTTATATATTTTTTGGTCAAGATGTTTAACATTATTGTCTTTTTCACCCCTTTGAATATCAAATCCATTTTTCTGAAGAGTATAAGGTAAATTTTCTTGAATTTCTCTTAAAAAATTTCTATTGACCATCTTTTTAGCAGACAAAGAGCCGTCTAAATTCATAGGGACAAAACCAAGGTGCATATGAGGAGTAGTTTCATCAAGGTGAACATTAGCAGAAATAATATTATCTTTGCCAATTCTATTTTCTAAAAACTTTAAGCTTACTTCAAAAAATCTTTGTTGCTCCTTAATATCTAACTTTCTAAAAAAATCATTATCTGAAGATATTATACATTCACAATAAGTTACAGCATCTTTTCTAATAGCCCTTTGAGTAGTTTTTTTAGTATCGATAATATATTTAACTTTTTTAGTAAAAGAAATCTTTTCAGAGTTAACTAAATCAAAATTTAAATTACTCAAAGTAGTATCAATATCATGATTACTATAATTTTTATTGTCTCTTTGATTATGTCGTTGTAAACCGACAATATTAGAACTTTTATATTTACTTAAATGAAAAACTAAATAACTCATGAAGATACCTCCCAATGTTATACTTATAATCTAATATCCTATAAGTATAACTCACTATACTTTGCTACGCAAAGAGTTCGCCCTTGCAGGGAGCTAAGGGGCAAGCCCCTCTGCCGAAGGCATTCACCCAGTAGCTACCGCCTTCCACTGCAATTCCACTATGTTACATTACAGTTCCAGTTGGTCTACAAAAAAGCTTGACATCAAGTCAAGCTATACTGAACCGGCACTAAGGGAAGTGAAATTAGACGCAGTTATTCCCTTACCACCAGACAATAAATAAAGTCTAGCAGTAAGGAAATAACTGCATTTAAATTACTGAACCGTATACCTCGGTCGCTCATCGTCTGCACCTTATCTGTTACGTGTAAACACCTACTAGCTTTCTACATTATGGTTCTATCCTAATGCTAATCTGCTAATAGTTCCCGAGCACCTATGCTCCTAGAACTCCCACACCCGACCTTTACGTTGTCGTCACGCTCAAACCCACACGCCTAAAGATAAGGACTAGGACTACTGTGTGGAGGTTCACTTTCTGCATTGGCTGAACTCACCTGTCATCTTCTTTTAAGTGGTTTTATGGCTTGTCCCACTACATACCATATAGGTGATATGCGACCTTATTAAATATAAAAAAAGCTTAGGTATTAAATACCTAAGCTTAGAATTTCTATTGTAATCATGTAATTATGTAAACAAAATTACTGAAACCTCTTGAAAATTTATTATCATTTTAATATACTAAATGTATATCAATTGGATATGAATTTTCGGTTGGGCTTGTCCTTAGCTTCTTGGTACTTCCAATACCTTGAGTTACAATCAATTGTTTGGCGACAATTAATTGAACCGAAGTTGAAAATTTAGCACTAAATTTTTAGTGCTTTTTTCTATGCGATTTTTTAATTTTAATTTCCAATTCTAATTGAGAATATATAAAAAAAATTGGAAATTTTATGTCTTAATTTTACGCTTTTTTTTATATTATGTAAACTATTAATTTTAACTTTTTATAAATTTTTTCTTATATATTAAAATTTACACTTCTATCTTCTAAATTTCCCCAATGCTCACATTATTAAATTAATTTAATAGTCGATAAACTCCTTAAATTTTAGTATTATATAAATTAGGGGGGGAATTTTATGTCAGATGATAAATCTAAAGAAGAAAAAACTTTATTTAATATTGGTGACTTAACTGGTCTTAGTAAACCACTAGAAAAACTATTTGATATTATAAATAAAACATTAGGAAAATGTGCCGCACCATTTTTTATAAGAAAAATTGCTGATGCAAATGCTTATGAATTAAGTGTTATGCAAGAAACTTTAAAGAATAACAAGGCAGAAATTACTATTGAAAGAAATGGAACTAAAATACACTTAACAAATGAACCTGAAAAAATAGTATTAAATTCTATACTTGAAAAAGAAGCTAAGAAATTAGAAAATCAGTCAAAAATAATCAAAAACACAGCAGAAATTCTTGAAACTAAAGAAAGTGTTTCAGAAAAACCATTAGATAATGATTGGATAACTAGATTTTTTAAAATTACAGAGGATATAACTACTGAGGAAATGCAAAATTTATGGTCTAAAATATTAGCAGATGAAATAGAAAAACCAAATTCCTATAGTTTAAGAACTTTAGAAACACTAAAAAATTTATCTAGTAAAGAAGCTAAATTATTTTCTTTATTCGTAAAAATATGTTGCTTCCCAGGAAGGAACAAAAAGCTAATAGCTATTAATGATTCAGACTTTTTAAAAAAATATAATATTACTCTAGAAGATATGCAACTATTAGAAGAGTTGAATTTAGTTAATTCTTTACTTGGATTTAATATACATCCAAATACTGAATGTCCTCTTATATATTGCGATAAATTAATATTAATTAAAAATAATTCTAATAACAAAATTTATTTCCCAGTATACACATTAACAACAATAGGTCAAGAAATAAGCACTATTATTGAAAAGGAATTTTATTTATCTTTTCCTAAAGATGTACATTACTATTTTAAAAAACAAGGAAATGTTTCAAGTTACATTGTAGATTTAAATAAAAATGATTTTTCATATAACCCAAAAAATATGATAGAGATACATTAAACGTATCTCTATTATATTTTTTATTTAAAGTTGAAATATTAAAATTTTTAATTACAAAGACATACATTTACTATTGGATTTATTATTTTCAAACTCTAATTTCGCTTCTTGTTCTTGGCTAAAAAGTTTTTCAAAGCATTTATCAAGTTCATTATTGAATATCACTCCAATATCATTATTAGATTCAATTATAGAATTTATAATATCAATATATTGATTTTTAGAATCTAAAATAGAATTAGCGGAATCAAGTTGTTTAGATTTCTCCTTTAGCTTTTGATTAAGAAGATTAATTTCTTGCTTTAGTGAAATATTTTCTTTTTCTAAGTTGTCAAACTTTCTAGCCTTATAAGATAAAATACTATTTTCTTTTTCTAAGTTCTCGAAATCTCTATTAATATTTAATTGTTTTTTATATAAATTGTTGAATTTACTCTCTAATCTTTCTAAATTTTTATGCTTTAAAAATAAAGTTTTCTCCTGATCCTTTAGATTGTTTTCTAAATAATCTAATTTTTCAAGTCTATCTTTGTTTAAAACAAAAGATTTAGCTAGGTCTTTCAAAGTATCAAACTCTTCATGAGTTAATCTAACGCCACCTAATAAAGCTTCTTTTTTTTCTAAATTAATTTTATCTATTTCAAAATTCAAATACTCTAAACGCTTAATTTCCTTGTTTAGATTAGATTTATAAACCTTTTGGTCTAAATGTTTTACCTTTGAATCTTTTTCTCCTCTTTCAATATCAAAGCCATGTTTTTTTAATGTATATGGTAAGTTTTCTTGAATTTCTCTTAAAAAACTTCTATTAACCATTTTTTTAGCAGACAATGAACCATCAGTATTCATAGGAACAAAGCCAAAGTGCATATGGGGAGTAGTTTCATCTAAATGTACGGTAGCTGATACAAGATTATCCTTACCAATCCTATTTTCTAAGAATTTAAGACTAACATCAAAAAATCTTTTTTGCTCTTCTAATTCTAAATTTTTGAAGAAATCATTATCTGAAGATATAATACATTCACAATAAACTACTGCATCCTTTCTCAATGCTCTATCCGATTTTCTTTTAGTATCAATTATATTTTTTATTTTTTTATTGAAAGAAATAGGCTGCTCATTAACTAAATCATAATTAAAAGAACTTTTATTAATATCAATATCATTATTACTATAGCTTTTATTTTCTCTTTGGTTGTGTCTTTGTAATCCAGCTACATTACCATTTTTATATTTCTCTAAATGAAAAACTAAATAACTCATAAACCCTCCTATGACTAACAATCGTATATATAAAGTATAACTCACTATACTTTACTACGTAAAGAGTTCGCCCTTGCAGGGAGCTAAGGGGCAAGCCCCTCTGCCGAAGGCATTC
>NZ_JAUNLM010000087.1 GCF_030532265.1 Clostridium sp.
TCTTTCAAATATTGACACAGAAACTTAAAAATACTTTTAAACTTATTATACTTTAATAATATTGAATTGTTAATTATATTTAATCTTAATGTATCACATATGATTTTAAAAGTTAATTTTAATAAAATACTTATGTTTAACAAAACTAATTTTAATTATTTTAAGCCTAAATTTCATACCCTGCTTTTCTTAGTTTTGCTACAACATTAATTCCAACTATTGATATTATAAAACTTAATAATATATCACTTGGTAAAAATGCTATAACTCCTATCTTAATTGCTAAAAAAACACTCATTGTATCACCTAAATAAAAATTGTAAATAATATACATATACGAAACTCCAAATATATATATAATAGCTAATCCACATAAACATGAAAAAAATATTTTTAATAAAGTTAGTTTTTTAATATTTTCTGTTATTTTTCCTATAATAAATGAAGCTAATATAAATCCTAGTAAATATCCAAATGTAGGTTGCAATATATACTGTGGACCTCCACCTTGTGTAAATATAGGTATTCCTATAAGACCTACAAATACGTATAAAATTTGTGATAATGCTCCAAGTTTACTTCCAAGTAAAATTGCACCTATTGCACAAAAGAAATATTGTAATGTAAACGGAACTATAGGTAATGGTATTTTTATAAATGCACCTATTGCTGTAAGTGCTGCAAACATTGAAATTAATATTAAATCCCTAGCTTTTAAATTCATAATAACCCTCCATTATTTTGACAATCAAACTAATTATTTAATATAATATATTTTTTAAAAATCATTGTCAACCTATTTAAAATAATTTTGGGTAACAAAAAGAAAGCATACATATTTTTTTGTTTTATAAGTACATTAAATATACATTTATATTAAATAACTTTTTTGTTATAATATTATTAAAGTAAACATTTACATAAGATTTAAATTATGTAAATATTATTATTTATTAATTAAAGTTTAAGGAGTGATTTAAATGAAAATTTATACTAGCGATGAAAATAAATTAGAATTTCATTCATTAGCAGATGATATTAGGCAATTTTTAATATCTAATCCTAATAAGTTTTTTACTCCAGCAGAAATTAGTGAAAATATAAATTCAATACCTTATAGCAATTTAAAATCAGCTTTATCTTTTGCAAATGCTGAAAAAGAAATAGATCCTTCAAAACATATAGATTCAATTTGTTCTTATTTAGAAAAGCAACATTTAATAAGAAAAGTGATGAAAATTTGTCCTTACAAAGGAATACCATCCAATGCATTTTCTAATTTTTAAATAAAAAAAACGTGTCTAATTTATGACACGTTTTTTTATTTAATTGATTTGCAACTTTCTCTTTTTATAAGTTTAACTGGCAAAACTATTTTTTTGCTTATTTCTCTGCTATTTTCTAATCTTTCTAAAATAGTGTTTAATGCAGTTTCTCCCATAAGCTCTACAAATACTTTTACAGTTGTAAGAGATGGTGTTAAAAACTTTGCTGTTGCAATATCATCAAATCCTATTATGCTTATATCTTCTGGAATAGAATATCCCTTTTCATTAATTGCTTTATAAGCACCTATAGCCATAGGATCACTAGATATAAATATAGCCGTAGGTAAGTTTTTATTCTCAAGCATTTTTTTCATAAGTTCATAACCATCTTCTAATGTAAAATCTCCTTTATATACCCACTCTTTTTTATAATTACCTTTCTCTTTCATATATTCTGTATATATCTTTTCTCTATCATTAAATAATTCTTTTTTTTCTTTATCATTATGAGCTATTACTCTACCACCTATATATGCTATATTTTTATGACCTAAACTTTCAAGATAACTTAAAGCACTTAAAACTCCTTGTTTAAAATTTACAACAATAGAGTCATATTTCCATTCATCAGGAGATGAATCTACAAATATAATTTCTTTAGTTATACATTCTAATTTTTTTATTTCCTCATTAGTAAATATACCTATAGCTATTATTCCATTTATTCCTTTATATTTTGATGTAGGCTCACTAATTAATTTATCTATATATACTGATTTAAACTCTATATTTTTTTCATTACACATTTTTTCAATTGCCATTCTAATATATAAAAAATATGGATCATTTGATTCTCCATCTATAAAGCTACTTACAATACCTATATTATACACCTTATCCCTAAGTTTTTTTTGCTTTGCAGTCATATAATTCATTTTATCAGCAATTTCTAAAACCTTTTCTCTTGTTTCCTCTGAAACATTTAAACTTTTATCCAAATTCAAAACCCTAGATACAGTTGATATTGATACACCTGCAATATTTGCTATATCTTTTATAGTCGCCAATATCTTTCACCTCTTTCTCATAACATATTATATATTAAGGTATTTTAAATATCAAAATAATAAAAATATGGATTTGAATATTAAATTCAAATCCATATTTATTTTTATTTAAATATTGTTTTTTAATGAATCTATATATTTTTTCATAGATTTTATTCCTGATTCATTCCATTTAAATACACCACAATCTTCAAGAACTTTTATAAATACTTTTCCTACTTCATTTCTTACAATTGATTCCACATTATTTTCGTTTATATTTTTATTATTTTTTAATATTTCATAAAACCAATCTAAGTGTATTCCTATTTCATCTTTATCTATAAGATCTTCATTACCTAAAAGCAAATTTTTTTCTATTAATTTAAGTTCTTCTTTCAACCTAGATGGTAAAACTGCAAGTCCTAAAACTTCAATAAGACCTATATTTTCCTTCTTTATATGATGTAATTGTGCATGTGGATGAAATATTCCATATGGATGTTCATTATTTCTTCTATTATTTCTTAGTACAAGGTCTAATTCATACTTTTCATCAGAAAATCTTCCAATTGGAGTTATTGTATTATGAGGAATATTTTCTGAATAAGCAAATATACCTGCATCTTCATCAGAGTATTCTCTCCAATGACTTAATATTTTACCAGCAAGTTCACTTAATTCTTCTCTATTTTTACCTTTTAATCTTACTACTGTTAATGGCCATTTAATTATAGATAACTCTATACCATTATAATTTTTTATATTAAACTTAAATACATCTTCTGCATAATTCATTGCAAATTTATAATTCCCACCTTGATAATGATCATGAGTAAGTATTGACCCTCCAACTATTGGTAAATCTGCATTTGATCCTACAAAATAATGTGGAAATTTTTCTACAAACTCCAATATTCTATCGAAGCTTTCCTTTGTTATTTTCATAGGGATATGCTCTCCTGAAAACACTATGCAATGCTCATTATAATATGCATATGGAGAATACTGTAAAAACCACTCTTTATTCAAAAGATTTATAGGAATAACTCTTAAATTCTGCCTAGCAGGATGATTTACCCTTCCTGAATATCCTTCATTTTCTTTACAAAGTAAACATTTTGGATATCCTGACTGTGGAAGATTTTTAGCAGCTTCTATTGCCTTTGGATCCTTTTCAGGCTTTGATAAATTTATAGTTATATCAATATTTCCATATTCTGAACTTGTTTTCCATACAACATTTTTAGCTATTCTATCTGTTCTTATATAATCACAAGCTTTACTTATATTATGAAAGTATGTTGTTGCATCTTTAGGACTATTTTTATATTTATAATTAAAATCTTTAATTACTTCAGATGGCCTTTTAATTAAAATCCCCATTATTTTAGTATCAAAAAGATCTCTATATATTGGAGTATTATATTCAATTAAACCTTTCTCATATGCATAATCTAAAAGATTCTCTAAAATAGGTGTTGGAGTATTTAAATCTTCATCATCTATATTCTGCTGTTCATAATCATCTAATTTAAAGAGATCAAGTAAACTATTTCTTATATATACTTCATCTTCAGTTTCTATTAAACTCTTTTTCAAAGAATATTTTATTAACCTATCAATCTCTCTATAAATTTCCATAATATCACACCCTATATTTCTCTAGTTGAATCACCTATATTTGCTATATAAAAATCTGCATCATATCCTATAATTTCTTTATACTTTTCTCCTACATACTTTATAAAACTTTCTACAAAATCCTTTTTAACTATAGATACCGTACAACCTCCAAAACCAGCTCCTGTCATTCTAGAACCTATAGTCCCTTCACATTCCCATGCAAGATTAACTAATGTATCTAATTCTTTTCCAGTTACTTCATAATCATCTCTTAATGAAATATGTGATTGGTTCATAAGCTCACCAAATGTTTTTAAATCATTATTTTCTAAAGCTTCCTTTGCTTTAAGAGTTCTAACATTTTCATATACAGCATGCTTAGCTCTCTTTATTCTAATTTCATCTTTTATTAAATTTTTATTATTTTCAAACTCTTCAATTGTAAGCTCTCCTAATGAATTAATATTTAATTTTTCTTTTAATTCAGATAAGGCTTCTTCACATTCGCTTCTTCTCTCATTATATTTTGAATCTGCAAGCCCTCTTCTTTTATTCGTATTTGATATAATTATAACTTCATTTTTTAAATTTATATCTGAGTAACTATATTTTAAAGTGTTACAATCTAACAATATAGCCTTATTTTCTTTTCCCATTCCTATAGCAAATTGATCCATAATACCGCAATTTACGCCTATAAATTTATTTTCTGCTCTTTGTGAATATTTAACTAAATCTATTCTATCAATATTTAAGTTAAATAACTTGTCCATCATAACTCCAATTAATAGCTCAAGTGAAGCTGATGATGAAAGTCCTGCCCCGTTTGGTATATTTCCATATATTACAACATCAAATCCTTTATCTATAACATAACCTTCTTTTTGTAATACATCTATAACTCCTTTACAATAATTTGCCCAATCATGCTCTTTTTCATATTTTAACCCATCTAAGCTAAACTCTATAACACCTAAGTTTTCAAAGTTTTTTGAATACATTCTTACTTTATTATCATCTCTTAATTTTATTACTCCAAAAGTACCAAAACTTATTGCACAAGGAAATACATTTCCACCATTATAGTCTGTATGTTCTCCAATTAAATTAACTCTTCCAGGTGAAAAAAATACTCTAGCTCCCTCTTTATATCCATAAACCTCATTAAAAATATTTAACATTTTTTGCTTCAAAATATTTACACCCCTTCTATATAATTTTATTTGTTAATATAATATTAACACCCTCGGAAAACATTTTCAATATTTTTTACTTAAATTTTCCTTATATTTTTACTCATTTTTACTAAGATTATTTCATTTATTTTTACTATATATTTTTAATTAAAT
>NZ_JAUNLM010000019.1 GCF_030532265.1 Clostridium sp.
CTTTTCCACCTCTATTTTGAACCTTATATTCAGTTATAGGTGTTCTCTTACCAAACCCATTTTCACTAACTACTAATAAATCTTCCTCATCTACTGCTATATCCATGCATACCGCTACATCATCATCATTTAATGTTATAGCTTTAACCCCTGAAGCTGTTCTTCCCATTGGTCTAACATCTTTTTCATTAAACTTAATTGCTAAACCATTTTGAGTAACCATTATTATGTTAGCATCTCCTCTAGTCATTTTAACTTTAAGAAGTTCATCTCCTTCTCTTAAGTTAATAGCTATAAGTCCACTCTTTCTTAAATTCTTAAATTCTGAAAGACTTGTTTTCTTAACTATACCATTTTTAGTTCCCATAAACAGATATCCATCTTCATAAACATCATTTACAGTAAGTACAGTTTCTATTCTTTCATCTGACTCTATTTGAATAAGGTTTATTAAATTTGTTCCTTTTGCAGCTCTACCAGCCTCTGGTATTTGATATCCCCTTAACTTATATACTCTTCCTCTATTTGTAAAGAATAATATGTCAGCATGTGTTGAAGTAACCATTACATGTTCTACAAAATCATCTTCTTTAGTAGACATTGCCTGGATTCCCTTTCCACCTCTTTTTTGTGCTGAATAGACGTCAGAGGTAATTCTCTTAATATATCCTGAGTGAGTTAATGTTATTACTATTTCTCTCTCTTGAATTAAATCTTCTACATCTATTTCATTAACATTTGCTTCTATTTCTGTTCTTCTTTCATCACTATATTTATTCTTTATTTCTAATAATTCATCTTTTATTACTGAAAGAAGTTTTTCTTCACTTTCTAAAATTGATTTTAAGTACTCTATTTCTTTCATAAGTGCATTGTACTCATCTTCAATTTTGTCTCTTTCAAGACCAGTAAGTCTTCTTAGTCTCATTTCCAATATAGCTTGACTTTGCTTCTCTGAAAGATTAAATCTTTCCATAAGTGTATTTTTAGCTATTTCTGATGTCTTAGAATTTCTTATTATACTTATAACTTCATCAATGTGATCTAAAGCTATTCTCAATCCTTCTAAAATATGTGCTCTAGCTTCTGCTTTATTTAATTCAAATAAAGTTCTTCTAGTTATAACTTCTTTTTGGAATTCTATATAATGTTTAAGTATTTGCTTTAAATTTAGTATTTGTGGTTGATTATCAACTAATGCAAGCATTGTTACCCCAAATGTATCTTGCATTTTTGTATGCTTATAAAGAAGATTTAAAACTACATTAGGATTTGCATCCCTCTTTAGTTCTATAACAATTCTCATACCTTCTCTATCTGATTCATCTCTTAAATCTGATATTCCATTTATTCTCTTGTCTTTTACTAATTCTGCTATATTCTCTATAAGCTTAGCTTTATTTACTTGATACGGTATCTCTGTAACAATTATTTTATTTCTATTGTTCTCTTCTTCAATTTCAGCCTTAGCTCTAACTATTACTTTACCCTTACCTGTTTCATAAGCTGATCTTATTCCTGATTTACCCATTATAGTAGCACCAGTTGGAAAATCTGGACCTTTTATAACAGTCATTAAATCAAGTACAGATAATTCTGGGTTATCTATAAGCATTATAGTACCATCTATAACTTCTCCTAAATTATGAGGAGGTATATTAGTTGCCATACCAACAGCTATACCTGATGATCCATTAACTAAAAGATTTGGAAATCTTGAAGGTAATACTGATGGCTCTTTCTCTTCCCCATCAAAATTTGGAATAAAATCTACTGTATCTTTACTTATATCTCTAATCATCTGAGATGCTATTTTATTCATCTTTGCTTCTGTATATCTCATCGCAGCTGCACTATCTCCGTCTACAGAACCAAAGTTACCATGACCATCAACTAGCATATATCTCATTGAGAAATCTTGAGCCATTCTAACTAAAGCATCATAAACTGATGAATCACCATGTGGATGATACTTACCCAAAACTTCCCCTACTATTCTTGCACATTTTCTATAACCCTTTTCTGGGGCTAATCCTAATTCATGCATTGAAAATAATATTCTTCTATGAACTGGTTTTAACCCGTCTCTAACATCTGGAAGTGCACGACCAACTATAACACTCATAGCATAGTCTATATAACACTTTTTCATTTCGTTTTTTATATCTACGGGTATAACTCTTCCCTCATTAAAACTCATGTACTTCACCTCGTATTTAGTACTAAATATCTAAATTACTTACTTGTTTAGCATTTTCTTGAATGAATTCTCTTCTTGGTTCAACTTTTTCGCCCATAAGTATTGTAAATATTTCATCAGCAGCCATAGCATCTTCTACAGTTGCCTTTAATAATATTCTTTGTTCTGGATCCATTGTTGTTTCCCAAAGTTGGCTTGCATTCATTTCTCCAAGACCTTTATATCTTTGAATATTTGTTGAATTATCTTTTCCACCAATTTCTTCTAAGATATTATCAAGTTCTTTGTCTGAATAGGCATAATAATCCTTCTTAGATTTTGATACTTTATATAATGGTGGTTGTGCAATATATACATGACCTCCATCTATTAATTCCCTCATATATCTATAGAAGAATGTTAATAATAATGTTCTTATGTGAGCTCCGTCAACATCGGCATCTGTCATTATTATTATTCTATTATATCTTATTTTTGATATATCGAAATCTTTTCCTATTCCAGCTCCAAATGCAGTTACCATTGATCTTATAGTATCTGAATTTAGAATTTTATCTAACCTTTGCTTCTCAACATTCATTATTTTACCTCTTAATGGTAAAATAGCTTGGAATTTTCTATCCCTTCCTTGTTTTGCTGAACCACCGGCTGAATCACCTTCGACTATATATATTTCACATTCCATTGGATCTTTTGATGAGCAATCAGCAAGCTTACCTGGAAGTGCTGATCTTTCAAGAACTGATTTTCTTGTAAGTTCTCTAGCCTTTCTCGCTGCATCTCTTGCCCTTGCAGCCATTAAAGCTTTATCTATTATAATTTTAGATATATTAGGATTTTCTTCTAAGAAGGTTCCAACCCCTTCACCAACTATTGAATCTACAATTCCTCTAACCTCGCTATTTCCTAGCTTAGTTTTTGTTTGTCCTTCAAATTGTGGTTCTCCAATTTTTACTGATATTACTGCTGTTAAACCTTCTCTTATATCATCACCTGAAAGGTTTTTATCATTTTCTTTTAAATGACCGAATCTTTTAGCGTAATCATTAAACACTCTAGTTAAAGCAGTTTTAAACCCAACTAAGTGAGTACCACCTTCTATTGTGTCTATATTATTAGCAAATGTGAATATATTCTCGTTATATCCATCATTATATTGAAGAGAAACTTCGACCATAACATCATCTTTTAGACCTTCAACATATATAGGTTCTTCATGAAGAACTTGCTTATTTCTATTTAAATATTCAACGAATGATTTTATACCGCCTTCATAATGATAATTTTGTTCTTTATCATATCTTTTATCTATTAACGTTATATTTATTCCTTTATTTAAAAATGCAAGTTCTCTTAATCTTTGTGCAAGAATTTCAAAATCATATGTTAAATCGTCAAATATTTCAGAGTCAGGTTTAAAATATACTGTTGTTCCAGTGTCTTCACTTGTTCCAACTATATCAAGATCACTAACAACAGCACCTCTTTCATAAGATTGTTTCCACATCTTACCTTCTCTTCTTACTGTTACTGAACATTCTTCTGAAAGTGCATTAACTACTGATGCCCCAACTCCGTGAAGTCCACCAGATACTTTGTATCCACCTCCACCAAATTTACCACCAGCATGAAGTACTGTCATTATAACTTCAACAGTTGGTTTACCCATCTTTGGATGCATACCAACTGGCATACCTCTACCATCATCTTCAACTGTTATTGAATTATCTTCATTTATAATAACTTTTATATTTTTACAATATCCTGCTAAAGCTTCATCTATACTATTATCTACTATTTCATAAACTAAATGATGAAGTCCTCTTGAACTAGTGCTACCTATGTACATACCAGGTCTTTTTCTTACTGCTTCTAATCCTTCAAGAACCTGTATTTGATTTTCATCATAACTTTGTTTTTTTTGTTCCAACATAGATTCCTCCTAAAATTTTATTTTGAATCCTATAGGCGAAGGCATCTTTGATCTATGGATTATAATCTAAATCTGTTCTTTTAGTTAGTGTTGATGAAGAAATAGGGGATAAGTATATTTTACTTTTCTTATCAACCTCTGCTATAACAAATGATTTTGGCTTATCTTTTGTTATTCTTTCCACAAATCCATCTTCTTCTGCCATTCTTAAAAATTGAATTGTATCAGAACTATACATTGTTGTTTGTAAATCAAAAATTCCAATAACATCTTTTATAGGCACTACAACATTCTCACCTAAGTGTAAAAACATTCAGAATTCCTCCTTCTATTTTGAGACTATTCCCTCTTTAACTTTAAATAGCTTTGAATCACCATTTAAGTAATTATTCAAATCTTCTATTCCAGTACATGTTATTATTGTTTGTATATCTTTAATAGAACTTAGAACATACCTTTTTCTATTGAAATCTAACTCTGATAACACATCATCTAATAAAAGTACTGGATATTCACCAGTTTTCTCTTTTATAATCCTCAAGGATGCAAACTTCATAGTAAGAACTGCCGTTCTCTGTTGACCTTGGGATCCAAAGCTTTTTGTATCAACATTGTTTATATAAACAGAAAAATCATCTCTATGAGGCCCATTGCCAGTTATCCCCTTATCCATATCTCTTTTTCTATTCTTTTTTAATGTTTCATAAAAATCATTTTGAATATTATCTAAATTTTTTATTGTAGAATTATATTTAAATTCAACATCTTCTTTTCCTGATGTAATATCCTTATGTATCTCTTTGGAATATTCGTTTAAAGACTTTAAATAAGATAATCTCTGCTCAATTATATAAGCTCCAAAATTTGATAACTGAAGATCATATATATCTAACATCTCTAAATCAAGATTTCTATTTTTTAGAATTATATTTCTTTCGTTCATTACTTTATTGTATTGAACTAAATTATAATAATACTTAGAGTCTAATTGACATAATTCCATATCTATAAATTTTCTTCTTATTCCTGGAGAATCTTTTATAATTTTTAGGTCTTCCGGAGAAAACATAACAACATTAAAATTACCAAATAATTCTCCTATTTTATTTATTTTTACAGAATTTACCTTTATAATTTTTTTACCGTCTTTTAGGATGTTAATATCTATTTTTTTATCTAATCGATTTTTGCCAACACTTACACTTAGAAATGCAACTTCACTATTCCAATTTATAAGGTCCTTATCACGTGAAGTCCTATGTGATTTAGCAAAACCACAATAATATATAGCTTCTAATATGTTCGTCTTACCTTGTGCATTATCGCCCATAAAAACATTAACGTGTCTTCCTAAATCTATTTCTAAATTTTCATAATTTCTATAATTTATTAATTTAAGCTTTTTTACATACATTTATAAACACCCATATTAATTATATCATATTAAAATAATAAAAGCTTATGTTTATGAGAATGTAACTAATATAGTCCTCTAAATAAAGCTATATTACCTTATAGCTTTCCCCATCAAACTCAACTATATCGTTAATTCTTATTTTTTTTCCTCTTTGAGTACAAACTTCACCATTTACCTTAACCATTTCATCCATTATATATACTTTAGCTTCTGATCCTAATGATGCAATACCAGCCCATTTTAAAAAAGCATCTAATTTTATGAATTCTGTATTTATTTTAATTTCTTGCATTTTTATTCATAACCAATGTATATAATTTGAATATTTATGCATTGGTTTTCCTCCTTTTTTATCTTATTAATCTAACAGGTAATACTAGATATTTATAATTATCAGCATCTTTTGCTTTTATAATACAAGGACTTACACTTGAAGTCATTTCCATTACAACTTCTTCATCTTCAAAATTCTTTAAAACATCAATTAAATATCTTGAGTTAAATGCAATTTGAATTTTTTCTCCTTGCAGATTTATGAAAACTTCTTCTCTTACTTTTCCCAATTGAGAATTTGAAGTTATAACTAATGCATCATCTTGAACATCTAATTTAATAAGATTATTATTTCCATCTTTAGCCATTAAAGATGCTCTTTCTATTCCATTTTGAAGATCTTGTTTTTTAACAGTAACTAACAACTTATGTTCTTCAGGAAGTAATGACTTATAATTAACAAATTTTCCTTCTAAAAGTCTTGAAATTATTCTTGTTTTGTTTAAATTAAATAAAATATGATTATTTGTAAATGTTATTTGTACTAAATCATTAACATCTTCTAATATTTTTGATACTTCATTTAAAGTTTTGCCAGGAATTACAATTTCTATATCAAAATCACTATCTAAATATTCACTTCTTATAGCTAATCTATATCCATCTAAAGCAACTAGATTTAATGTTCTCTCTTTAACTTCGAACAATATTCCTTGAAGTATTGGTCTAGTTTCATCTTGAGCAGTTGCAAATGATGTACATTTAATCATATTTTTTAATATATTTTGTGGAACTTCAATTTGCATATTTTCATTTAGCTTTGGTAGTTCTGGAAATTCATCTGAATTCATATAAACTACATTGAATACTGATTTTTCACATGTTATTTGAACAGTATCATTTTCCATAGTTTCTATTTTTATATCTGAATTTGGTAATTTACGTATTATTTCACCAAATATTTTTGCATCTATTACAATACTACCTTCACTTATTACATCTGCTTCAACTTTAGTTTCTATACTAACATCCATATCTGAACCAATTAATGTTAATCCTTCTTTATTAGCATTTATATATATACCTTCTAATACAGACATAGTTGATTTTCCTGTAATAGCTTTTTGTACTATTGATATTCCTTCTTGTAACTTTTGTTTTTCACATATAAAGATCATTAAATATCCTCCTTATTTATACACAGGTAAGTTTAGTTTATTTTAGTTAGATAAATATAATTTATATAGTAATAATAGTAGTAGGGCATGTGGATATGTTGATAAGTATTCTAAAGCTAGTAAAATCAACAACATTATATAAAAAAATATTGTGGATAAGTCAGTAACTTTTTATACATCTTATCCACAGTTATCAACAATTTATTTTATTTAAATAGTTATCCACATGTTATTATAAAGTTATTATAAACAATTGTTGATAAGAATATAAAAATTAACCTTGTGTTAGTTTTTTTGTAATATCATCAATTGTATGTTGTAAACTTTCATCTCTATTTAAGTTATCAGATATTTTTTCATAAGCATGAATAACGGTAGTATGATCTCTACCACCAAATTCTTCACCTATTTTAGGCAAAGACATATCTGTTAGTTTTCTACTTAAATACATTGCAATTTGTCTTGGGTAAGAGACATTACGAGTTCTTCTTTGAGACTTTAAATCTTCAACTCTTAAATTGAAATAGTTAGCTACTACATCTTGAATTATTTCTATAGTAATGTGTTTACTTTGTTTTTTAGAAATAATATCTTTAAGAGCTTCAGATGCTAAATCTACTGTTATTTCTCTATTTGTTAAAGATGAGTATGCTACAATTCTAATTAAAGCACCTTCTAATTCTCTAATATTTGATTTTATTTTTGTAGCTATATATACCATTACTTCATTTGCTACATTTAATTTTTCTACATCAGCTTTTTTCTTTAATATTGCCATTCTAGTTTCAAAATCAGGAACTTGAATATCAGCGATAAGTCCCCATTCAAATCTAGAACGTAATCTATCCTCTAATGTAGGAATTTCTTTTGGTGGTCTATCTGATGATAAGATTATTTGTTTGTTTGCATCATGTAATGCATTAAATGTATGGAAAAATTCTTCTTGAGTTCGTTCTTTTCCAGCTATAAATTGAATATCATCAATTAAAAGTACATCTACATTTCTATATTTATTTCTAAAGTCTTCATTTTTATCGTCCTTAATAGCATTTATTAATTCGTTAGTAAACTTTTCTGATGAAACATAAACAACTTTTGCATTTTTATTATTTTGTAAAACATAATGACCAATAGCATGCATTAAGTGAGTTTTTCCAAGTCCAACGCCTCCATATATAAATAATGGATTATATGCTTTGGCTGGAGATTCAGCAACTGCAAGTGAAGCTGCATGAGCAAATCTATTACTATTACCTATTACGAAAGAATCAAAAGTATATTTAGGGTTAAGGTTTGTATTCATCTCATCATTTACTATTATTTTTTTATCATTATTTAAGCTTCTTTTTTGTTTTTTATTTTCTTCTTCATTACCCTGAACTTCAGAAGCTATTAAAAATTGAATTGTATAAAGTTTAGAACAAATTGCTTTTATTGAATTGGCTACTAAATCCTTATATCTTTTTTCAAGTATTTCTTGAGTGAATGCATTAGGAACACTAATTTTAATAGTATCAGAAGACATAGAAATAGGTTCGCAGCTTTTAATCCATGTATTAAAGCTAACTTCGCTTAATTCGCTTTTTATGATATTCAATGTTTTTTCCCACAATTCTTTCAGCTCTGCATCCATTTCCGATCCTCCATAAAAATTTTTATTTTATTTTTTTATAAATACAATACAATAATAACAACATATCAACAATTTATTAACAAAATAAGATTTATAAAAATATATGTATATAAAGATATTCACATGTTGATAATTATGTTGATTTAAATATAAAAATTAAAGTTATTAACATATGTAAGTTATTAAATATTTAACAGTTTAATTTAACTCAAAATCGCATAAAATAATAAAAAAAGTAGATTAATTTAAAAATTTTGAGAAAAAAAGAACAAGTTATCAACAGATATATCCACAGTTGTGGATAAGTTCCATTTAATAACAAGTTATTCACAATATATTAATTATGATACCATAAGTAAATAGGGGGATTCAATAAGTTATCCACAATTTTTAAAATATACTATCCTTAATTATCAACAATTAGCTATATTCTTGACATAATAAATGGATATATATATAATGATAAGGTAAATCTAAAATATGATAAGTATAGTTATTTTGCTATATAAATTTTTTATTGAAGGGAGTGTAGTGTAATGTTCATGACATACCAACCTAAAAAAAGACAAAGAAAAAAAGAACATGGCTTCAGAAAGAGAATGAAAACTGCATCAGGTAGAAACATTCTAAGAAAAAGAAGACAAAAAGGTAGAAAAAAATTAACAGCATAAGGGCCGCATTTTAGTGGCCTTTTTTCTACAATGTAGGAAAAAAAGGAGTATTAAATACCCATGATATACAGATTAAAAAAGAATAATGAATTTAGAATAGTATATAGAAGAGGTAAATCTATAGCTAATAATCTTTTGGTATTATATACTTATAATAATAGAAGAAACAGAAATATAGATGGAAGTCTTTATAATAAAATCGGAGTGTCTGTTAGTAAAAAAGTTGGAAATAGCGTAGTTAGAAGTAGGAGCAAAAGATTAATAGTTGAATCTTATAGATTAAATGAAGCTTCTATAAAAAAGGGGTTTGATTTTATATTTATTGCAAGAACAAATATGAAAGATAAAAGCTTTCATGAAGTTGAAAGAGCTATGAAAAATTTATTTAAGAAAGCAGGCCTATATAATGAAGAAGATAATTCTAATTCTGATTAGGTTTTATAGGAGAAATGTATCACCTTTAAAAAATTCATGTTGTAGGTATACTCCTACATGTTCACAATATGCTATAGATGCAATCCAAAAGTATGGGACTTTGAAAGGTAGTTTTATGGCTATTTGGAGAATTTTAAGGTGTAATCCTTTAAGTAAAGGTGGATATGACCCTGTTAAATAGAGTATGGGAGGAAAAAATTTATGATGACTTTGTTTCAACCGATAATTAAGTTTTTTACTATCATCTTTGATAAGTTGCATCAATTAATTATAAATGTTGGTATAACGGATCCAGGATGGGCTTATGTTTTAGCGGTTATATTATTAACGGTAATAATAAAAACACTTGTTTTACCATTTAGTATAAAATCAGTTAAATCAACAAGAAAGATGCAGGAGTTTCAACCTGTAATTAAGAAAATCCAAGAAAAGTATAAAAATGACCCTCAAAAGGCTAATATGGAAATGATGAAGGTATATAAAGAAAATAATATTAGTATGACTGGTGGATGTTTACCTATGTTGATTCCACTTCCTATATTAATGGCTCTTTATTACACATTTATGTATGGAGTACAAGGGATAAATGGAGTATCTTTCCTTTGGTTACCAGACCTTGCAGGAAAAGATCCTTATTATATATTACCAATACTTGCGGCACTTAGTACATTTATACCATCATATTTAATGACAAAAGCAAACCCAGCTGCAGAGTCATCAGGTATGAATATGATGCCAATGAATATTGGTATGGCGTTAATGATGGGATTTATGTCACTTAATTTCCCTGCAATTCTTGTTATATACTGGGTTATAGGTGGAATATATCAATTAGTTCAAACTTATTTCTTAAATGTTAAACCAGTTATGGAAACAAAGAAGAAACAAGAAGCTGAAGAGGCATTAAGAGTAGAAAATAAAACTAAGTTTGCTATGCCTAAAGAATATGATAAGAAAAAGAAAAAGAAGTAATGTTCTTTGATATTATTTAGTATCGTATGAGAGTTGGTGAATAGGGTATATGAAATTTGTTGAAGTTGATGGAAGAAATGTTGAAGAAGCAATAAATTCTGCTTTAAAACAATTAAATGTTACTGAAGACAAAGTTACTATAGAAGTAATAGAGGAAGGTTCTAAAGGTTTTTTAAATCTTATAGGGGTAAAGCCTGCTAAGGTTAAAGTAACATTAAAAAGGGATTATATAGAAGAAGCTAGAAACTTTGTTAGAAGTGTGTTAGATTCAATGGGAGTTTTAGCTGAGATAAGAATAAGTGAAGAAAATGATACTGTAAAAGTTGATCTTACTGGTCCTAAGATGGGAATAATAATTGGATATAGGGGGGAAACGTTAGATTCTCTTCAGTATTTAATATCTTTAGTGATTAACAAAGGTCATGATTTTCCTTATAAAAAGGTTATACTTGATACTGAAAATTACAGAGCTAAAAGGGAAGAAACTTTAAAAAGAGTTGCTTTAAAATCAGCTAACAAAGTTAAGAAAAGTAAAAGGATTCTAAAATTAGAACCTATGAATCCTTATGAAAGAAGAATAATACATGCTGCATTACAAGGTGATGATAGAATTTCTACACATAGTGAAGGTGAAGAACCTTTTAGAAGAGTTGTAATAGCATTAAATAATGAAAAATAGTGCCAATTTTATTGGCACTATTTTTATTAAAAGTATTATATAAATAATTAAATATGGATTATTATAAAACATATAAGGCTATATTATATAAAAAAAGATATATAAATTTGCAAATTTATATATCTTTTTTTATATATTAATAATCCAAAAGATACAATATATAGCTTTGACTTATTAATTAGATTTCTGTAAAATTGATATTAGTCTTAATTCGGTTATATTAAACAAAAGAACGCTCTTTTAAGGAGGATTATATAATGAAAGAATTTGATACTATATGTGGAATAGCAACTGCACAAGGTGAGGGTGGAATTGCTATAATAAGAGTTTCAGGAAGTAAGTCATTAGACATTGTTGGAAAAATATTTCAAGGTAAAAATAAATTTGATATAAATACTATGAAAACTTACACTATGAAGTATGGTAATATTATTGATCTTTCAAGTGGTGAAGTTATAGATGAAGTTATAATAAGCTATATGAAAGGTCCTAGAAGTTTCACAGCTGAAGATGTTGTTGAGATAAATTGTCATGGTGGTGTTGTCTCAACTAACAGGGTACTTGAGGAAGTAATAAAGAGTGGAGCTAGAATTGCAGAACCGGGTGAATTTACAAAGAGAGCATTTTTAAATGGAAGAATAGATTTAAGTCAGGCTGAAGCTGTTATGGATATAATAACTGCTAAAACAGATTTAGCTATGAAGTCAGCTGTTATGCAAAGTGAAGGATTACTTTCTAAGGAAATAAATAGGCTTAGAAAATATCTTTTAGATGTTCTTGCACTTATTGAGTATGATGTAGATTTTACAGAAGATGATGAAGAACCAGATGAAACTGTTCCAATAAGAGTTTCAGAGAGCTTAGAAATTGCTATATTAGAGATGAAGAAATTAATAAATGGAGCTAATGAAGGTAAGATTATAAGAGAAGGTCTTAAAGTAACAATAATAGGTAAACCTAATGTTGGTAAATCATCACTTATGAATGCATTACTTCAAGAAAAGAGAGCTATAGTTACTGATATTCCAGGGACTACAAGAGATGTAATTGAAGAATATATAAATCTTGGTGGTATACCTGTAAAAATAACTGATACAGCAGGAATTAGGGAAACTGAAGACGTTGTTGAAAGAATCGGCGTTGAAAGATCAAAAGAGAAGCTAGAAGAAGCAGATTTAGTAATATTAATGCTTGATACTTCAAGACCATTAGAAGAAGAAGATAGAGAGATTATAGAGTCAATAAAAAATAAGAAGGTAATAGTTTTATTAAATAAGGTTGATTTAGAGCGTAAGATAGATTTAGATGAATTAAAACATTTAGATAATTTCATTGAAATATCAGCTATGACAGGCTTTGGATTAGAGGATTTAAAAAATAAGATAAAGGATTTATTCTTTAATGGAGAAGTTGATAATGAGAGTTTAATAATAACTAATAGTAGACATAAACAAGCGTTATATAGAGCTTTAGAAAATTGTGAAAATGCACAGAATAGATTAAAAATGAATGAGTTTTTAGATCTTATTTCAATATATGTAACATCAGGATTGAGAGCATTAGGAGAAATTACAGGATCAGAGCTTGAGGAAGATTTAGTTAATAAGATATTTAGTGAATTCTGTGTAGGTAAATAGGAGGAAAAATATGAGATACAATGCTGAAGATTATGATGTTGTAGTTGTAGGGGCTGGTCACGCAGGTTGTGAAGCAGCTCTTGCATCTGCAAGAATGGGATTAAAGACATTAATATGCACAATTAACTTAGAAGCAATTGGAATGATGCCTTGTAATCCTAATATAGGAGGAACTGCTAAGGGACATTTAGTTAGAGAAGTTGATGCATTAGGTGGAGAAATGGGAGTTAATATTGATAACACCTATATACAATCAAGAATGCTTAATACATCAAAAGGTCCTGCTGTTCATTCATTAAGAGCACAAGCAGATAAAATGAAATATCAACAAAGAATGAAAAGAGTCTTAGAAAGTCAGGAAAATCTTTATGTAAGACAAGTAGAAATAGTTGATTTAATTGTTGAAAATGGAAAAATTAAAGGGGCTGTTTCTAAAAATGGAGCAATATTTGGATGTAAGGCAGTTATATTAGCTACAGGAACATATTTAAAGGCTAAAATAATAATTGGTGAAGTAAGTTATAACAGTGGACCAAATGGATTATTACCAGCAAATGATTTATCTCAAACATTATTAGATTTAGGAATAGAACTTAGAAGATTCAAAACTGGTACTCCACCAAGAGTAAATAGAAGATCAGTAGATTTTTCAAAGATGATAGAACAAAAAGGTGATGAAAAAATAGTTCCGTTTTCATTTATGAGTGAAAACATAGATAGAGAGCAAGTTTCATGTTATTTAACTTATACAAATGAAGATACACATAAGGTTATAAATAATAATATAGGAAGATCTCCTATATATAATGGATCAATAAAAGGAATAGGACCAAGATATTGCCCATCAGTAGAGGATAAGGTAATGAGATTCCCAGATAAGGGAAGACATCAAATTTTTGTAGAGCCAGAAGGTGATGATACAGATGAATTATATATCGGAGGATTTTCATCATCACTTCCAGAGGATGTACAAATTAAAATGTTAAGAACAATAGAAGGTTTAGAAAATGCAGAGGTAATGAGATCAGCATATGCTATTGAATATGACTCAATAAATCCAATGCAATTAAAGCCAACACTTGAATTTAAAAATATAGAAGGTCTTTATGGAGCTGGACAATTAAATGGTAGTTCAGGATATGAAGAAGCAGCTGCACAAGGTATAGTTGCTGGTATTAATGCTGCATTAAAGATAAAGGGCGAAAATCCAATGATATTAACTCGTTCAGATGCATATATAGGTGTATTAGTAGATGATTTAGTTACAAAAGGTACTAATGAACCTTACAGAATGATGACATCAAGAGCTGAATATAGATTACTTTTAAGACAAGATAATGCAGATTTTAGATTAACTGAAATTGGACATAATGTAGGTCTTGTAACAGAAGAAAGATATAATAAATTTTTAGAAAGAAAAAATAATATAGAGTCAGAGCTTGAAAGATTAAGAAATCTTCAAATAACTAATAAGGTAGAAAATAATAATATATTAGTTAAATTAGGAAGTACAGAGCTTAAAAAACCTATAAGTTTTTATGAACTTATAAAGAGACCAGAGCTTGATTATTTTATGGCAGTAGAGTTAGACCCTGAAAGACCAGAATATCCAGATAATGTTGGTGAACAAATAAATATTATGGCAAAATATGAAGGTTATATAACAAATCAATTGGAACAGGTAGAACAATTTAAGAAATTTGAAAAGAAATTATTACCTAAAGACATAGATTATATAGATGTAAAGGGATTAAGAACAGAGGCTATACAAAAATTAAATGATATAAAACCTATGAGTATAGGTCAAGCATCAAGAATATCAGGAGTATCACCAGCAGATATATCTGTGTTGCTAATATATTTAGAATATCATTATGGTAAGAAAGAAAAGCAAGATATCTAGATTCATAAAGGAGGAAAATATGGATTTTTATAATATTATGAAAACGGCAGCTGATGAGGTTAATATACAATTTGATGAACAAATGTATGATAGATTTATTAAATATATGAGATTAGTACAAGAGTGGAATCAAAAAATAAACCTTACTGCAATAACAGAAGATGAAGAATTTATAAAAAAACATTTTATAGATTGTATCAAAGCATTTAAGAGTGATGAACTTAAAAATGCTAAGACTATAATAGATGTTGGAACAGGAGCAGGTTTTCCTGGAATGCCAATAGCTATATTGAGAGAAGATATAGAAGTTACTTTATTAGATTCATTAAACAAAAGAATAAATTTCTTAAATTTAGTTATTAAAGAGTTAGGGTTAAAAAATGTAATAACTATTCATTCAAGAGCAGAAGATGGAGCAAGAAAAAAAGAATTAAGAGAAAAATTTGATGTTGCTACATCAAGAGCTGTTGCTAATATGGCTGTATTATCAGAATTTTGTTTACCTTATGTAAAAGTATCTGGATATTTTGTAGCTTTAAAAGGTCCTGCTATAGAAGAAGAGTTAGCTAATAGTGAAAAAGCATTAGATACATTAGGTGGAAAACTTTTAAGAGTTGATGAAACTATTATTGAAGGAACAGATTTAAATCATAATATAGTAGTTGTTGAAAAGATAAAACAATGTCCAAAAACATACCCTAGAAAAGCAGGAACCGTAGCTAAAAAACCAATAAAATAGATTATTATAATAAATATATATTATAAAAAAGCTTAATACAAAATAAAATCATAAAAAGAGGAAATAAATGTAATATAGCGAATTTAATATATATTTGAATATTACTGTAATTTTATAAGGGATGGGTAGAGCCAATATGAATAATGAGATATTAAAGATTGATATTAAGGATATAATTCCCAATACATATCAACCAAGAAAATACTTTGATGAAAATGCTTTAAATGAATTATCACAATCTATAAGGACACATGGAATAATTCAGCCAATAACTGTTAGAAAAAGGGGTGAATTCTATGAGTTAGTGGCAGGAGAGAGAAGATGGAGAGCGGCACAGCTTGCTGAGCTTAAAGAAGTTCCTTGTAATGTAATAGATATTAATGATATGGAATCAGCAGAAATAGCACTTCTTGAAAACTTACAAAGAGAAGATTTAAATTTTATAGAAGAAGCAGAGGCTTATTACAATTTAATTAATGATCATAAATTTACTCAGGAGCAATTAGCTAGACGTATGGGTAAAAAGCAGTCTACTATAGCTAATAAGTTAAGAATATTAAAGCTTAGTAATAAGGTTAGAGAATTATGTGTTATTAATAATTTAACAGAAAGACATGCAAGAGCATTACTTTCTGTTCAAGATGAGAAGCTTCAATTAAGTATATTAAAAAAAGTTATAAAGGGAAGTTTAAATGTAAGACAAACTGAAGAACTTATAAATAAGGAGCTTTTAAAAATTGCAGGAAAAGAATTGAGTGGAAAATCTAAGAAAAAAATTAAAGCTATATTTCCAGCAAAATTATATGTAAATACTATAAAACAAGTATTTGATAAATTTAGTATACCTGCTAAATATAATGTTAATGATTCTGAAGAATATATAGAAATAAATGTAAGAATTCCAAAGCAAAAGAAGTAAATAACTGTAAAATAAATCGCTAAGGTTTTAAAAACTTTAGCGATTTATTTATTTTTAAATTTACATTTATTAGCAAAATAAATAAAAGCTGAAGAATGTATTAAGATACTAGTTTTATCTTTTAATATGATATAAAAAAATATATAATATATTATGAAGAGAGAGGGGGTGCAAGGCTCTAAGATTGATTAGGGCTAACTGCGAATGAAGACAATTTGCATATTTAATCAAAAAGGTGGTGTTGGAAAGACAACCACGAATATTAATTTAGCAGCATATCTTGCCATGTCCGGTTATAAGGTGTTAACAATTGATATAGATCCTCAAGGTAATACAACTAGCGGGTTAGGAATAGATAAAAGAGGGCTTGAGACATCAATGTATGATGTTATAACATCTGATGCAAGTTTGAAGGATGTTATTATACATAGTGATCTTATTTCAAACTTATATATAGCACCATCAACAATGGAACTTGCAGGGGCAGAGGTAGAAGTTATAGGAAAAGATGATAGAGAAAGAATACTTTTAAATAAAATAAATGAAGTTAGAGAAGAATTTGATTTTGTGTTTATTGATTGTCCACCATCACTAGGCGTATTAACAATAAATGCATTAACATGTTGTGATTCAGTTTTAATTCCAATTCAATGTGAGTTTTATGCATTAGAAGGAGTTGGACAACTTATAAATACAGTAAAACTTATAAATAAGTCATTAAACCCTAATTTAAAAATTGAGGGAGTAATTATGACTATGTATGATTACAGAACAAAATTAAGTAATGAAGTATTTAATGAGGTTAAGAATTTCTTTGGTGATGTAGTTTATGAAAATAAGATACCTAGAAATATTAGATTGGCAGAGTCACCAAGCTTTGGATTACCAATAATGCTTTATGATGAAAAATGTAAAGGTGCAGACGCTTATTCTGAATTAACAAAAGAATTTTTAAAGAGACAGAATATGGTGAAGGGTGATAAATAGATGAGTAAGAAGTTTGGTTTAGGAAAAGGATTAGGAGCTTTGATTCCAGATGAGGTTGAATCTAAATCAAAAGAGAAAGAAAAAAAGAATTCCAGTACACTTATACCATTAAATAAAATAGTAAACAACGCAGATCAACCAAGAAAATTTTTTGATAGTGATAATATAGCAGAGTTAGCTGAATCTATAAAAAACCATGGAATAATTCAACCATTAATACTAAAGAAAGATGGAACTAAATATACTATAATAGCTGGAGAAAGAAGATGGAGAGCATCTAAAATTTTAGGCATTAAAGAGGTTCCAGCAATAGTAATGGATTTAAGTGAGAAAGAAATATTAGAAGTTTCATTAATAGAAAATATTCAGAGGCAAGATTTAAATCCAATTGAAGAGGCTTTAGCATATAGAAAGTTAATAGAAGATTTTAAATTAACTCAGCAAGAATTAAGTAAAAAAATTGGAAAATCTAGAGTTGCAATATCAAATACAATGAGACTTATAAACCTAGATGAAAGAGTTCAACAGTATCTTATTGAAAGTGTTATTTCTGAAGGTCATGGAAGAGCACTATTATCTATAGAAAATAAGGATTTGCAATATGAAATTGCCCAAAGAATAATTGATGAGAATCTTTCAGTAAGAGAGGTAGAAAAATTAATTAAAGATTTATTTAAAAAGAAAAATGAAATTAAAAAGGAAATAGAACAAAATCCTTATATAAATGATATTCAAAATAGACTTCAAGATTATTTCGGAACGAAGGTAAATATAAATTCAAAAAATAAAAAAGGAAAAATAGAAATAGAATATTATTCAGATGATGATTTGAATAGAATTTTAGAATTATTAAATATGTAATGTTTCACGTGAAACATGTTTCACGTGAAACACTTTTAAAGGAAGGACGGAAGAAAAAGTGGAAAATTTAATAGCATCATTAGAAAACTATTTACCTTACATATTAATAGGAATGGGAATAATAATTTTATTACTTCTTATCTTAGTTATTGTGTTATGGAGATCAATGAGTAAGTTGGAAGGAAAATTTAGAAGATTAATGAGGGGAACTACTACTAAAAATTTAGAAGAACTTATAAATAATAAATTAGATAGTGTTGAAGAAGCAACTAATGCTGCAAATGCTGCTGCATCATCATGTGAAGCTTTAAAAGTTGAAATGCAAGGATGTGTACAAAAAGTTGGTATAATGAGATATAAAGCTTTTGAAGATGTTGGAAGTGACTTAAGTTTCTCAATAGCTATATTAGATGGATATAATGATGGTATAATATTAACTGGTTTGTATGGAAGACATGATAGTACAACATATGCTAAGCCTGTTGATAAAGGTATATCAAGATATGAGTTATCAGAAGAAGAAGCTCATGTATTAAAGGAAGCTATGAATAGTAAATAAAATAAAAATGTACTTTATGATTTAATCATAAAGTACATTTTTATTTATATTTTATTTGAAAAAAGAGAAGGTGAATTATACTCTATTAATTTATTTATAGAGTATAATATTCCCTTTGAGATGGCTTCAGCTAAGTTAAAAACTGTATTTAAACGTGTATTTTGAAGTACCATAAATTGAGACTTACTATTTATATTAACCACACCTATTATACTTAATTCACCAACTGGAGTTAAATCTTTTTCTAATGCTAATCCAGGTAAAAGTGGAGAATTATTTATTAATACTTTACCTACATTTTGAAATTCACCTAATGCAGCATCAATTCCAACTATAAATGGATCATTAAAATTAGTATATATTTTATTTAATGTATCCTGTAAGTTTTGACAATGAATTGGATAATTTAATGAACCATATACATATATTTTTTTTGAGTTATATCTTACATTTTTTAAATTATGACCAACTAAAGGACCAAGTGAATCACCAGTTGACCTATCAGACCCTATACATAAAAAAACTATAGGTCTATTTTTATCAAATTCTGATTTTAATTTATAGTAAAGATATTCTCCAATATCAATAAAAGAATTATTTATTGTGCTATCTACTGAAATTTTATTTAACATAAAAAGCCTCCTTTTTTGAAATTATTTCCAAAGATGAGGCTTTTTATTCTTACATTTTATAATTCTTTATGAGCTTTTTCTAAAATAGATATTGTGTAATCTATTTCTTCATCTGTATTGAAATAGGAAATGCTGAGTCTTACAGTTCCTTCTGGAAAAGTGCCTATAGTTTTATGACACATAGGTGCACAATGAAGTCCAGATCTATTACTTATACCATTTGATTCTAAGTAAAATGATAGTTCTGATGTTTCAACTCCATCTAAATTAAAAGATATTGAAGTAGTTGAATTTTCTCCACTAATATCTCCATAAACTTTATACCTTTCCATTGAACTTATTGATTTAATTAATTTTTTATATAATTTTTTATTTTTGTTTTTTATATTTTCTATTCCAACGTTATTTATAAATTCTATTCCGTTAGATAGACCAACTATCCCAGGAATATTTAAAGTGCCACATTCAAATTTATCAGGCATAAAATTAGGTTGATGTATTTCATGAGATAAGCTTCCAGTACCACCTTCTAACAATGGTGTACATATTTCATTTAATTTATCATCTATGATAAATCCACCTATCCCTTGTGGTCCAAATAAACTTTTATGACCAGTAAAAGCTAATGCATTAGCTCCTATATCATAAAAATCAATAGGTACTGTTCCTGCCGATTGAGCTGTATCTATTATGAAGAATATATTATTTTTTTTGCATATTTCTCCGATTTCTTTAATTGGTTGAATAGTACCAATTACATTAGAAGCATGTGTAATTATTACTAGCTTTGTATTTTTTTTTATTAAATTTTCTATATCTTTAGGATTTATAAAACCATCAAAGCTTGCCTTAACAAAATCAACTTCAACATCAAGTTTTTCTTTACATGAAATTATAGGTCTGATTACAGAATTATGTTCTAATGATGAAGTTATTACATGATCACCTTTACGTAATATTCCTTTTATAAGGATGTTTAAAGACATAGTTATGTTATTTGTAAAAACTACATTTTCAAATTTATCATAGTTAAAAAATTTGGCTATTCTTTCTCTTGCTAAGAATATTTCTCTATTGCTTTCTAATGCATTTGAATGATTTGATCTGTTAGCATTTCCACCTATATTTACTAAGTAATTATAAATTGAATCGCTCACAACCTTAGGTTTAGGAAAGGTTGTGCTAGCATTGTCTAAATAAACTTTCATATTCTTACACCTTCTTCTATAATATTACATATATTCCATAAATAACAAAAATAATACCGATAATATACAAAACATAAGTCAATAAATTTGATGCTGTTTTATTAATATCTTTTTTTAATAATTTAAGTCCTTTTGAAGCTAGAATATTTAATACAATTAACCAGGACATGCTTCCAATAATCATAAATAATAAAGATATACAAAAAAATAAATAACCATAACTTTTCCAAACTGCTGCAACAGTTCCACTAAAAGCTATCCAAAAAGAAAAAGTTAATGGATTAATAAGTGTAATTATAAATCCAGACATGAACCCTTTTGATTTATTTGAATTTACAAATTTAGTTGAAACTTTATTAGCAGAAGTTTTATTTTTTTTTGAAAATTTAGCAAATATAATTAATACTATTCCAGAAATAATCCAAAATAAACCTTTAGAAAATTTGTTGTTATTTACCATACTAAATAATCCTAAATTTATTACTAGTAAATATGTATAATCAGCAACTAATGCACCCATAGATACTTTAAATCCACTCCAAAAGCCTTTGCTTAATGATCTGTTTACGGCCTCTAGCCCAGCAGGGCCAATAGGTATAGATGCAAAAAGTCCCGATAAAAAACCTATAAAAGGCGCTTTTATAATAGGCATCATAACAATCTCCTTCTATACATAAAGTTATGTATTTTATTATAAAACAAATATTAATACAATTCATTAAATTTGAATAAAAAGAGTATTATATTTCTTTATAAAATTTTTAAAATATATATAATATAGTTAGAATACATTTTAGAAGGAGAGAATTATGAAATATTATATAGTAGTATTTAAGAATACACATGATGCAATGGCTGGAGAAAAATATTTAAAGGAAAAGGGCTATAATTTTAGGATAATGCCAACACCTACTTTAATAACTCAAAGTTGTGGGATTTGTGTTAGATTTGAGGATGGAATAAATATTGAACAGGTAAAAAGTGAAAATTTTGAATATAAAAATGTATATTGTAAAGATGAAGATGGATATAAAGAAATGTAATTAAAACTTTAGGGAGAGTGGAGAGATGAAAAATTTTCTTTTTGATTCATCTGTTTGGACAGAAAAATTTTATAAGGTTGCTATTGAAACATTAGATTATGTAGTATCAAAAGGTATTAAAATTATTATTGTAGTATTTTTAATGTTTATATGTATAAAGATAGGAAATAGAGCAATAAAAAAATTTGTTGATAGACAAGTTAATAATCAAAATTCTAGATTATCAATTAATCCTCAAAAAGCAATTACTGTTGGTGCTGTAATGCATAGTATATTAAAATATGCAGTGTATTTTATAGGACTTGCGATAATATTATCAGATATATTTAAGGGCGTATCATTAACTGTAGCTAGTATTGGTGGTTTTGCATTAGGTTTTGGTGCACAAAGCTTAGTACAAGATATAATAAATGGATTTTTTATATTGTTTGAGGATCAATATGGAGTAGGGGATTATGTTACTATAGGAAATTTTGAGGGAATAATAGATAGTATAGGAATAAGAACAACTATATTAAAGGATTTTAATGGTGACTTGCATTTAATACCTAATGGAACAATAAAAGAAGTTACAAATCATTCAAGAAATAATATTAGGTTTATTGTCGATGTATCAATAGCTTATGAGCAAGATATTGATAATGCGCTAAGTGTAATAAGAGAAACTTGTGATAAGTTTCAAGAAAAGTATAAAGATGATGTTCCAAATCCTATTGATATATGGGGAGTAACTGCACTTGGAGCATCAGGAGTTAATATAAGAGTCGTTGGTTTTAGTAAACCAATGAAGCAATGGGCTATGGAAAGAGAGCTTAGAAAAGAAATAAAAGAAGCGTTAGATAAGGCAAAAATAGAGATTCCTTATAATAAAACAGAAATAATAGTTAAAAATGAGTAATAATAAATTTTTAAATTTATAGAATGGAGGAATATAATTGGTAGAAAATTTTAATTTAGGCGATATAGTTGAAATGAAAAAACAGCATCCTTGTGGAGAGAAAAATTTTGAAATAACAAGAATTGGTGCAGATATAAAGATAAAATGTGTCGGTTGTGGAAGAATTATCATGATACCAAGAAGTAAATTCCAAAAAGGTGCAAAAAAAATAGTTCATAAGGCAGAAAATTAACAAAAGTTCTTGAAAAAGTAAAATTATAATGATAGAATTATAAATTGTAATCCCTGCTGTGCAAAGCACAGCCGTTAGTCCGAGGGGAGGAGGTGAAAATGATGAGAAAGTACGAAACTATATTCATACAACACCCATCACTTGACGAAGAGGCTGTTAAAGCTAACATCGAAAAGTTTAAAGGTGTAATAGAAAATGGTGGAGGAACTGTAGAAAACGTTGATGTTTGGGGTAAGAGAAAGCTTGCTTACGAAATCTCAAAAGTTAGCGAAGGATACTACACATTAGTAGAATTTACAGCAAACCCAGAATTACCAAGAGAATTAGAAAGAGTATTCAGAATTACTGATGGTCTTATAAGACACATCGTAGTAAGTAAGGAAGCGTAAGAGAGGTGATATTGTAATGAACAAAGTTATACTTTTAGGTAGACTTACAAAAGATCCTGAATTAAGATTTGCAGCAGGAAGTGGTAATGCAGTTACTAGATTTTCAGTTGCAGTTACAAGACAATTCAAGAGAGATGAGGCTGACTTTATCAATTGCGTAGCATTTGGAAAGCAAGCTGAGACAATAGCACAATATCTTACAAAAGGTAGCCAAATCGCAATTACTGGAAACATCAGAACTGGTAGTTACGATGCACAAGACGGTTCAAAGAGATACACTACTGATGTAGTTGTAGAAAGCTTTGAATTTGTTGGTGGTAAGAGTGGCAACAACGCTGGATCATTTAATAATGATTTTGGCGGAAATAATTCTGATTATTCAAAGCCAACAAACGATCCGTTTGGTGGTTTCGATGATGACATGACTCCTGTTGATGACGGAGATATGCCATTTTAGAGATTTTCAAGGTAAGGAGGTTTAAGTGATGAGAGAAAACAACAGAAGATCTGGTAGAATGAGAAGATCTAAGAGAAAAGTTTGTGCTTTTTGTGTAGAAAAAGCTGAATCAATAGATTACAAAGATGTAGCTAAGTTAAGAAAGTATGTAACTGAAAGAGGAAAGATACTTCCAAGAAGAATTTCAGGAACATGTGCTAAGCACCAAAGACAATTAACTACTGCAATCAAGAGATCAAGAAACATAGCATTATTACCATTCACAACTGAATAGTAGTAATTAAAGAGTACTACAGAATTTGTATTTCTGTAGTACTCTTATTTTTTGCAAAAAATTATCAGCTTCTTGCATTAGTAATAGAAAAAAATTAAAATATACATACAGGGTATTTGTGGGAGGGGTATTTGTGAGAAAGAGAGATTTAAATATTATGAGAAATGTAAAAATCATAGATAATCTAAAGGCTCAATTAATAAGGGTTATAGGTGATTTTTATACATTATTAACTAGAGGTAGTAATGTAGCTGAAGAAGCTATTGTTGAATGTATAGCAGGAGCTATAATAATCTTATATGTATTAGGAGAAAAACTAGGATATTCTCTACCTGAGATAGATCATGAGATGAAAAAGAAGCTTGATTTTGGGATAAGATCAGAAGATGAAGTTGAAAAAGAAGGAAAGAGCTTGAGTAAACTTAAGGAGTATATTTCAAACAGAAGAGACTAATAATTAAATAGGAGGAGTTTTATGAATATAGATAAATTATTGAAAAAACTCATAAAGCCCGTAGGATTAATTTTATCTTCTGTAATATTCTTTTTATTAGGATATAGTCAAATTGGATTATTGATAGCAATAATATATTTTATAGATAATTTTTATCAGTTAAATAATTATTGGAAGAAGGAAGAGGATATAAATCAATTTACTAAAGAAATAAATGAAGCTGTTAAGGATACTGTAGAAAATACAATATTACCAATAGCTTTAATAGACGATAAGGGTATTATAGAATGGCATAATAATGTATTTAATGAGTTAGATGATCGAAGAAGTTTTCTAGGAGAAAATATACTTGGTATAGCAAGAGGATTAAAGTTAAGTGATATATTAGATTCTGATAAAGGATTGCATCAAAAACTAAAATTAAATAGTAAACTTTATGATGTTTATAGTAAGAAGATATTTAGAAAAGATAAACAATTATATTTAATTTATTTTAATGATATAAGTGAGCTTATAGGATTAGATGCAACAAGAGAAAGCGTAGTATTAATAGAAGTAGACAATTTTACTGAAGTTTTAGATTCAACAATTGAGTCAGATAAGCCTTTAGTTATTGCAGAAATTGATAGAGAATTAAGTAGCTATGCTCATAAACTTGAAGCTATGATAAAGAAATATCAGACTAATAAATATATACTATCAATTCAGGATAAATATATTGATGAGGAAATAAGTAATAATTTTAATATATTAGATAAAATATCTAATATAAATAAAGGAAATAAAATAGAAGTAACATTAAGTGTGGGAGTTGGAAGAGGTGGTATATCACCATTAGAAAACTATAAGTATGCTTCTATAGGAAAAGAGTTAGCTTTAGGAAGAGGCGGAGATCAAGTTGTTGTAAAGAGTCCAGATAGTGTAAAAATATTTGGGGGAAATAGCAAGGAGATAGAAAAGAGGACTAAAGTTAGAGCTAGAGTTGTTTCTCATGCATTAAAAGAACTTATATATGAAAGTAATAAGATATTTATATTAGGACATAAAAATTTTGATATGGATTGTTTAGGTGCTGCTGTAGGTATGGCAAGTGCTGTAAGACAACTTGGTAAATCATGTAATATAATATTAGATGATAGCAATAAAGATGCAGTAGAATATTATTTGAAACAATTGCAAGTAGATGGAAAGTATGCTAATCTATTTGAAACATCAGAAGAAGCTAAGAAAGAAGTAACTGATGAATCATTACTGATAATTGTAGATGTACACAATAGAAACTATGTTGATAATTTAGATCTTATAGAAAATTCAAAAAGAAAAGTTATAATAGATCATCATAGAAGAAGTGCAGATATAATAGGAGATACTTTACTAAATTATATAGAAGTTTATGCATCATCAACATGTGAAATGGTAACAGAAATTATACAATATATGATTGAAAATGTAACTTTAAATAAATTAGAAGCCGAAGGTCTTTTAGCAGGTATTTATATGGATACAAAGGGATTTGCTTTTAAAACAGGAGTAAGAACCTTTGATGCAGCATCATTTCTTAGAAAAATGGGGGCTGAAACTACAGAAGTTAAAAAGATGTTTACTGATAATTTAGAAGATTTTATACAAATAGCTGATATAATTAAATCAGCAAAGATAGAAGATAATATTGCTATATCAGTATGTCCTGCAAATGTTAAGGATACAGTAATGATTGCAAAATCAGCAGATGATTTGTTAAATATATCAGGCGTTTTAGCTAGTTTTGTTTTAGCAAATATTGATGGCCACACTTATATTAGTGCTAGATCTATTGGTGATATAAATGTTCAAATAGTTTTAGAAGCTTTAGGTGGTGGAGGTCATATGAATATGGCTGGTACTAAGATGCCAAATAAAACAATAGATGATGCCTTAATTGAATTAAATGAGGCAATTACAAAATACTTAAGGGTGGGTGAATAACATGAAAGTAATTTTATTAAAGGATGTTAAAAGTTTAGGAAAAAAAGGTGATGTTGTAAATACATCAGATGGATATGCAAGAAATTTCTTATTTCCAAAGAAGCTTGCAGAAGAAGCTACAAATAATAATTTACACATCTTAAATAATAAGAAAGAAAATGAAAGAAAGCAAAAGCTTGCAGAACTTGAAGCAGCTCAAAAATTAGCAGGAGAATTAAAAGGAAAAGAAATAAAAATAACTGCTAAAACAGGAGATAATGGTAAGTTATTTGGAGCTATAACAAGCAAAGATGTAGCTACAAAGATAAAAGAAAATTATAAAGTTGAGATTGATAAGAAAAAGATTGTTATGGAAACAATAAAGGTAGCTGGAGGATATGATATAGAAGTTAAATTATATCCAGAAGTATCAACAAAAATGAAGGTTATTATTGTTCCACAAGCTTAAGGAGGAATAGTATTTTGAAATTACGCGAGGAAATTGGTTTCCTGCAAGATATAATAAATGGTGATTTATCACAAGACTCTCAAATAAATGTTCTATTTGACATATTAAAAAATGTATTAGATGAAGGTGCTATAAGAGCTAGAACAGTAAGATTTAAACTTAAAGATTATGTTGGATCAAAGAATATAGCTGAGAGAGCATATGCATTAAATATGATAGCTTCAGATGGTGCTGGAATTGAAGTAGTACCACCAGAAGATAAAGTAGATGAAGTTATTGAAGATGCTGTTGTGTGGATTTCAGAAGAGATAGCTAAAAGATATGTTCAAAATCAAATAGAATCAAAAGTAGAGAAGGCTATAATGGAAAAGCAAGAAAAGTATATAGATGAAATGAGACTTTCCATTATTAAAAAAGAAAAGGGCAGTGAAAACCAAAAAACAAAGAAAAAATATGAAGAACTTAAAGAATTAGATGATAGAGTAACAAGTAAAAATATAATGAGCTTTTTAAGACCTGAAAAGTTAGATGAAATAGTAGGTCAAGAGAGAGCTATAAAATCATTAATATCAAAATTATCATCTCCGTATCCACAACATATAATTCTTTATGGACCACCAGGAGTTGGTAAGACTACAGCAGCTAGAATAGCACTTAATGCTGCTAAAGATTTAGAATTTACACCTTTTGATGATAAATCTAAATTTGTTGAAGTAGATGGAACAACTTTAAGATGGGATCCAAGAGAAATAACAAATCCTTTACTAGGCTCAGTACACGATCCTATATATCAAGGAAGTAAGAGGGATTTAGCGGATATTGGAGTACCTGAACCAAAGCCAGGTTTAGTAACAGAGGCTCATGGAGGAGTATTATTTATAGATGAAATAGGAGAACTTGATAATATTCTTCAAAATAAACTTTTAAAAGTATTAGAAGATAAGAGAGTTGAATTTTCATCATCATATTATGATCCAGATGATGAAAAAACTCCTAAATATATAAAATACTTATTTGAAAAGGGAGCTCCAGCGGATTTCGTTTTAATTGGTGCAACAACAAGAGAACCTGGAGAAATAAATCCTGCTCTTAGATCAAGATGTACAGAGGTTTATTTTGAGCCACTTGGAGTTAAAGATATTCAAGATATAGTAAGAAATGCTGCTAAAAAGCTTGGGGTTTCATTAGAAAAAGAGGTTCCAGAGTATATAAGCAGATTTACTATAGAGGGAAGAAAAGCTGTAAATATACTTACTGATGCTTATGGATTTGCATTATACAAGAGAAAGAATAAGCCTAAAAAGTTAAAAATAACTTTAAAAGATGTAGAGGAAGTAGTATCAATAGGAAGGTATACTCCGTTTGAAATAGTAGAAAATCATACTGAATATGAAGTTGGTCATATATATGGTTTAGGAGTAAGTGGATTTATAGGTTCAACACTAGAAATAGAAGCATCAGTTTTTGAAGCAAAGAAAAAGGGTGCAGGAACTGTAAGATTTAATGAGACTGCAGGAAGTATGGCTAAAGATTCTGTATATAATGCAGCTTCAGTAATAAGAAAACTTACTGATAAAGACATAAAAGATTATGATATTCATGTCAATGTAGTTGGTGGAGGAAAAATAGATGGTCCATCAGCAGGTGCAGCAATAACAGTTTGTATAATAAGTGCTTTATTAAATAAACCTTTAAGACAAGATGTTGCTATTACCGGGGAAATATCATTAAGAGGAAAGGTTAAGCCTGTTGGAGGAATATTTGAAAAAATATATGGTGCAAGAAGAAAAGGAATAAAATTAGCTATTGTGCCAGAAGATAATAAAAATGATATTCCACAAGGATTAACTGATATAGAAGTTAAAACTGCAAAAACTATTGAAGATGTAATGAATTTAGTTTTTGAATAATAAAGTAAAGAAGATTTTAATCTTCTTTACTTTATTTTATTATTTTTATTATATAGATTATATGATAAAATTAAAATTTGGAAGGAGGTATAAGCATGGAAACAACAGTTAATAAAACATTGCCACAAAGTATAGAAGCGGAACAATCAGTAATTGGTTCTATGATTATTGATAGAAGTGCAATAGCTCAGGCTGCTGAAGGACTAGAAGAAAATGATTTTTATAGAGACAGTCATAAAGTTTTATTTAAAAGCATACTTGATATGTTTAAAAAGGATATGGCTGTAGATTTAGTTACTGTACTTGAGGAGTTAAAAGCTAACGATATGTTAGAAAGAGCTGGCGGTGTTACATATGTAACAGAAATAACATCATCTGTACCAACTACAGCTAACCTTTCTTCTTATATAAAGATAGTTCAAGAAAAATCAACGCTTAGAAAGCTTATAAAAGCTTCAACTTCTATTATTGAAGAAAGTTATAATAAACAAGGAGAAGTTGAAGATGTATTAGATGCAGCAGAAAAAAGAATATTTGATATAGCAGAAAAAAGAACTACAAGTGATTTTGAACCTTTAAATCAAGTTCTTGAAAGAGGATTTATTGAAATAGAGAGATTATTTAATAATAAGGGTGAAATAACAGGAGTAGGATCTGGATTTGTAGATTTGGATGCGAAAACTTCAGGATTCCAAAAAGGTGATATGGTTCTTATAGCTGCAAGACCATCAATGGGTAAAACAACATTTGCACTAAATATTGCAGAATATGCAGCACTTAGAGAAGGTAAAAGTGTAGTTATATTTTCTTTAGAAATGTCTAAAGAACAATTGGCATATAAGCTTTTATGTTCAGAAGCAAATGTTGATATGTTAAAGCTTAGAACAGGTGCTTTAGATGATAAAGATTGGGAGAATATAGCAAGAGCTACAGGACCATTGTCTAAAGCAAAGATATATATAGATGACACTGCAGGGGTTTCTGTAATGGAAATGAGATCAAAATGTAGGAGATTAAAGATAGAGTATGGTATAGATTTAATTCTTATAGATTATCTTCAACTTATGTCAGGATCTTCATCAGAGAGTAGACAACAAGAAGTATCAGAAATATCTAGATCTATAAAAGCATTAGCAAAGGAAATGGAATGTCCAGTTATAGCATTATCTCAGTTATCTCGTGCACCAGAACAAAGAGCAGATCATAGACCGATGCTATCTGACCTTAGAGAATCTGGTTCAATAGAACAAGATGCTGACCTTGTTATGTTTTTATATAGGGATGAATATTATAATAAGGAAACTGAAGATAAAAATGTAGGGGAATGTATAATAGCAAAGCAAAGAAATGGTCCTGTTGGAACTGTTAAATTAGCTTGGCTTGGTCAATTTAGTAAATTTGGAAATTTAGATACTATACATACAGAATAATTATTTACAACTACTATGAAAAGCTCACCGTATCAGGTGAGTTTTCTTTATAATAAATTAAAATTGGAGGATTGATTATGAGTAAAAAAATAGGATTTATAGGTTGTGGTAACATGGGAAGCTCAATGCTTGGAGGATTAATAAGCAAAGGATTTTCTAATAATGAAGATATTATAGTTTCAACTAGAAGTGAAGAATCAAAAGAAAGATTAGAGAAACAATATAGAGTTAATGCAACAGTACATAATGAAGAAGTTGTTGAATTTGCTGACGTATTAATTCTTGCAGTAAAACCTTACATGTATAAAGATGTTATTAGTAAAATAAAAGAACATATAACTAAAGACAAAATAATAATAAGTATTGCAGCTGGAATAGATTTAGAAGATTTACATGAAATGATAGGAGAAGATTATAAAATAATAAAAACTATGCCAAATACACCTGCTTTAGTAGGAGAAGGAATGTCTGCTATATGTCCTAATTCAAATATTAATGATGAAGAATTAGAATATGTTTGTAATATGTTTAATTCATTTGGTAAATATGAAATACTTTCAGAAGAGGATTTTCATGGATTTATAGCACTTTGTGGATCATCACCAGCATATGTATTTATGTTTATAGAGGCTATGGCTGATGAAGCTGTAAAACTTGGTATTCCAAGAAGTAAGGCATACAAAATGGCAGCTCAAAGTGTACTAGGTTCAGCAAAGATGGTATTAGAAACAGGTAAACACCCTGGAGAATTAAAGGATATGGTATGTTCACCAAAAGGTACAACTATAGAAGCAGTATGTGAACTTGAAAAGCTTGGTTTTAGAAATTCTATAATAGGAGCTATGGATAAATGCGCAGATAAATCAAAAAATATGTAATAAATTTATTTTTATATGTTGACAAAGTAAAAAATAGAATATATACTATAGTTAGTGATAATCAATATCAATTAGAAAGCGTAAGAATTTTGAATTGGTTATATACTGGACACACAGAACACACATAAAAAAACATTAACGCGAAAAACTCCTCTTAATTATTAAGTTAAGAGAAAAAAACCTTAGATTCCACAGGTCTAAGGTTTTTTTCTGTTATTTTTAATTCTATACGAATTATTTATTAAATTTATAGAAAAATATTCGATAATATGTTGATTTACAACTTCCAGTTTGTTACTATATTCATGGAGATTATAAAAATCTCAATAATTTATATTAATTTATTTAATTAATGTAAATAATAAAGTTAGTGAATAATAGGTCTAAGAAGACTTATAATCCAAAGGAGGCAAATAATATGTCAGCATTTATAGTAGTAGGAGCCCAATGGGGAGATGAAGGAAAAGGTAAAATGACAGATTACCTTGCAGAAGAGGCAGATGTTGTCGTTAGATTCCAAGGAGGAAATAATGCAGGTCATACTGTAGTTGTTGGAGATAAAGAATATAAGCTTCACTTAATACCTTCAGGAATACTATATGATGATAAGGTTAATGTTATTGGAAATGGTGTAGTTGTTGATCCAAAGGCATTATTTGAAGAAATAGAATATTTAGAAGGTGTTGGAGTTAAGGTAACACCAGAAAAATTAATGATAAGTGATAGAGCACAACTTATAATGCCATATCACAAAGTATTAGATAGATTAAAAGAAAAAGCTAGAGGAAAAAATGATATCGGAACAACAGGAAAAGGTATCGGACCATGTTATACAGATAAATATGAAAGATCAGGAATAAGAGTTTGTGATCTTATGCATGAAAATGTATTTGAAGAAAAATTAAGAGAAAATGTAGAAGCTAAAAATGCATACATAACAAAAGTTTTAGGTGGAGAACCTTTAAGCTTTGAAGAAATATTCAATGAATATAAAGAGCTTGCTAAAAAGTTAAGACCATTTGTAAAAGATACATCAGTTCAAGTTTATGATTCAATCAAGGCTAACAAAGATGTATTATTTGAAGGTGCTCAAGGTATGCTTCTTGATATTGACTATGGAACATATCCATATGTAACATCATCAAATACAACTGCTGGTGGTGTAGCTAGTGGTTCAGGAATAGGACCAAATATGATAACTAATTCAGTTGGTATAGCTAAGGCTTATACAACAAGAGTTGGTAAAGGACCATTTCCAACAGAATTAAATGATGAAATTGGTGATTGGATAAGAGAAAAAGGACATGAATATGGAGTTACTACTGGTAGATCAAGAAGATGTGGATGGTTAGATTTAGTTATACTTAAAACATCAGTTAGAGTAAGTGGATTAACTTCACTTGCAGTAACAAAAATAGATACATTAGCAGGACTTGATAAAATAAAGGTTTGTACAGGATATAAGTTTAATGGAGAAGTTATTGATTACTTCCCAGCTAGCTTAGAAGATCTTGCAAATTGTGAGCCAGTATATGAAGAGTTCGATGGATGGGATGATAGTGTTGCAGATGCAAGAAGCTACGAAGAACTTCCAGAGAATGCTAAGAAGTATATTGAAAGAATAGAGGAATTTACAGATACAAGAGTATCTATAGTTTCAGTTGGTCCAAAGAGAGACCAAACAATGAGAGTTAAAGAAATTTAATTCCGACTGAAGAACTTGACTTTAATAAATGTATAAAATATAATTTTTTATAGATGATATTTATGTACTAAAATTATTAAAGAGGTGAATTTATGATAACTAAAGATATGACAATCGGTGAAATAATAAAAAAGGACCCAACAAGAGCAGAAGTTTTAATGGCGTTTGGAATGGGTTGTGTTGGATGTCCATCAGCACAAGCTGAAACTTTAGAAGAAGCAGCTGAAGTTCATGGATTAAACTTAGAAGCTTTATTAGAAGCTTTAAACAATAAAGTAGAATATTAATAAATTTAGCAGATAGCCTAGGCTATCTGCTTTTTACTTTACATATATGTTTTTTTAGAAGTTTGTAAAAAATAGTTTTAACATATTATTAGTTAATATTATATTTGCAAACTTAATATAATTAATAATTTGTAAAAACTAAATTAATAAGTACATGGAAGATAGAAAGTTTAATTAATTTAATGTAGGATTATAATAAATAATACTTTGAGGTGTGAGAATAATGACTAATAAATGTATTAAAGAATATACAAAACAATATGAAGTAATGTATAGAGATTCAGATTATAAATTAAGATGTAAACTTGCATCTATGGTAGATTTTTTCTGTGATATTGGTAATATTCATGCAGAAGCAGTAGGAGATTCAATAGATTTTCAATTATCACATGGATGTACTTGGGTATTTTATAAATATGATATAAATATTTATAAATATCCAAAATATAGACAGAAAATAAATGTAACAACAGTTCCATTAGGATTTAAGAAGTTTTATGCATTTAGAAAATATTTAATAAAAAATGAAGATGGAGAACTTTTAGCAGAGGCGACAGCACTATTTTTCTTAATAAATATAGAAAAGAGAAGACCCGCTAGAATACTTAAAGAGCAATATAAATTTTATGGTGAATTAGGAGATATGGAAAAAGCCATAGATATGGGAAAAATAAGAAGAATAGATAAAGAAGATCATTATAAAGAATTTCAAATAAGGTATAGTGATATAGATTCTAATACTCATGTTAATAATGTAAAATACATTGAATGGGCTATAGAATCAGTTCCAATAGATGTGGTTAAGGATTATGAAATAGATAAATTAAAAGTAGTATTTGAAAAAGAAACAACTTATGGAAATAGAATTCATGTATCAGCAGAAGTTATAAAAGAAAATAATGAATTAATAACACTTCATAAAATTATGGATAAAGATGGTCAAGAACTTACGTTATTAGAAGCTCATTGGAGAAAATCAATATAAAATTTTAAAAATAGACTGCTTTTGCAGTCTATTTTTTTGCAATTGAATTAACTACTAAAAATGCTGAACTCCATGCCCATTGAAGATTAAAACCACCACAATCACCATCTACATCTAAGATTTCACCTGCAAAGTATAGATTTTCAACTAACTTAGATTCTAAGGTTTTTGGATTAACTTCTTTAGTATTTACACCACCTACTGTTACCTGTGCATTTTGGAATTCTTTAGTTCCTATACATTTAAATGACCAATTTTTAAGTCTTTCAATTAAAGTATTTTGATAACTCCAATCCATATCACAACAAGGAATATGAATATCGATAATTCCTATATCTTTAAGTAAAATAGGTATAAGTTTTTTATTAACTACTCCAATTAAAGAATCAGATATACTTCTATGAGAGAACATAGCAAGGTGTCCATATATAAAATTACTAACATCATCTAAAGATTTTTCAGGCATCATATCTAAGTTTATCCACACATCGTTATGTTTTTTTAATTCACGAGAAACTGTGGATGAAATTTGAAGTATTGGTGGACCAGAAATTCCGTAATCTGTGAATAATATTTCTCCGAATTCTTCTCTAATAATTTTATTGTTAGATATTAAAGATACTTTACCTTCAAATTTTATTCCTGACAATCCTTTAAGTCGAGGATAATCAAGTTTTAATTGTACTATGCCAGGCATTGTAGGAGTTATTGAGTGTCCTAGGATTTCAGATAGTTTATGCCCTGATCCATCTGAACCAGTTTTAACAGCAGATTTTCCACCACAGCAAAGTAAAAGTTTTGAACAATTAAAATTAGGAAATTCATCATTACTTGTGGATAATTTAAAAGTTTTTTTCTTGTGGATAGTTTTAACTTTACAATTTGTGTATACAGGTATGTTTCTATCTTCAAGAGCTAACCTAAAAATATCTACAACTGAAGATGCTTGTAAGGATTGTGGATAAAGTTTGCTATTTTCAAGTTGAACGATTGGAAGTCCTATAGATAAAAAGAAATTCTTAGTATCTTCTATAGAAAAACTATTTAATGCATCAATAAAGAAATTATCATTTGAACTATGATAATTTTTAAATGGATAACATATAGAAGAATTTGAAATATTACATCTACCATTTCCGGTAGTTAAAATTTTCTTACCAACTCTATCATTTCCTTCAACTATAGCAACATCTAAACCAAGATCTTTAGCTAGTATTGCAGACATAAGTCCTGAAGCACCACCGCCAACAATTATTAAATCGTGATATATCATTTTAAAACGCTCCTTAATAAATCTTTTAAATAATTCTACCATAGTAATAATTTTGATTAAAGAATGGAATATTAAAAATAGAGGTGTGTATTATGAAAGTTATTGTAAAAGATAAGTATTCAGAGGATTATAATAAGCAATTTAGTGTAAGAAGAATAAATTATGATAAAGTTTTAGTATTATATCCAAATACTGAAGGAATTAAAGAATTTTATAATAAAGATGTAGAAATATTAACTGAAAATAAAATAGATGAATTTTTATTTTCTAATAAGGAACTTTTAAAAATAAGACTTCAAAGGGGAATTTCAGTATTTTTATATAAAGCTTTATTAGATGGAATAGAAATTGAGTGTAAGGAAAAATTAGATGAACTAATAATATTATTAGATACTTATTCAATAAATAAACGTAATGTTTGGGAAAAAAACTTACTTATGCTAGTTAATAATAAATTTCCTATAAAAGTTGAAGCAATTGGGAAAAAATTTAGTAGAAAAGATTATAGTTTAAAGATTAGTACTATAGAAAAAGCTGAATTTAAAGAATTATGTAATAGAGAAATTAGTAAAATAAAGAAAGAAGTTGATGAAAGAGAAAAATTAATATCAAAATATACTTTAGCTATGGAAAACCTTGAAAATCCGGGTGTTTTAAAGAATAAACCAAATAATAAAAAAGAATTTAAATTGCTAGAATAATGAATTATTAAATATAAAAAATAAAAAAAATAAAAAATTATTTAAAAAAGTGTTGACACTTAAATTGATTTTATGTAATATAGTCTATGTGATTAGCGCCAAGTAACGAATAAGCGCAGATTATAAAAAGTTTTAACATGGCTCCTTGGTCAAGCGGTTAAGACACCACCCTTTCACGGTGGTAACAGGGGT
>NZ_JAUNLM010000088.1 GCF_030532265.1 Clostridium sp.
TGAATTTAGGGGCATGTATTTTGACCTACTTGCAATATATAAATATATAAAAAAATATAATATTTTTAAACTATATTTAAAAACTTAATTATAATATAGTGAATTATATGCTACAATAATTAACCTTTCTATAATGCATATATTCAAGTATATTTTATAATTCCAATCTTTAATACTAATTTATTTAGTTAATAAAATTTTTATCATTATATGTATAATATTTTATAAAAATCTAATACTAAAAAATCCACAACTAACGTTGCAGATTTTTTAGTATTATAGAATAATTAACTTTAAAATTTACAAATAGTTTTTATAATTAATTATTTTCATCCTCTTCAATCTTCCAGCTTGCTCTAATTTCTTGTGCTCTAGATATAACAGTATTTTTTAAAATATTATCATCTTTTGACTCACAATTATATTCTTCTGGATATATTTCAAGCTCATTTAATTTTTTAATAACCATTTTCATAGATGCCACCTCATCAGTAAAGAATTCACTACCTCTAATTCTTATAAATCTCCAACCTAAACGTTCTAAGATAGATTGTCTATTCATATCCTCTTCTAGCTTGTCTTCACCATGCCATTTTTCTCCATCACATTCAATAGCTATTTTATTACCCTTATAACTTACAACCATATCTATTCTGAATGCCCCAACTTCCCATTGAGGAGTTACATTATATCCTCTATCTATTAAATATTTAATTACCCTTTTCTCAAATTCTGATTCAGCTTTAATTACACTCTTTTCAAATTCTACCTGCCTTGATTTGTAATTGTTGCAATATTCTAACAAACCTTTTCTAATATCACCTTGCTTTAAATCATTTTCATAATCTAGTGAATGAATAAGCCATAACTGATCTTTTGCACGACTTACCGCAACATTATATCTTTTCTTAAACAAATCATCACTTCCAAATGATTGTAATCTCATTGGTCCTTCATTATCATTTACATCTACCATCGTTAAGAATATAATATCTCTTTCATCCCCCTGGAAATTAGACGCATTTCCACATAATATATTTCTGTTATTATATTCTTTAACATCCATTTTACTTTGTAACTTTCTGTCTATAAATGTAGCTTGTTTATCTCCTTTTAATGTTATTACACCGAAACTCTTTCCTTTATATTCCTTTTGCTCACAACATGCTAGTATTAAAGATACTACTGCATCTATTTCCTTCTCATTAATTTTATTCGAAATTATTCCATCTAAAACTCTATAAGTTACTATAGCTGGTTTTGTTTTAATTTGACTAGTTTCACGTAATGCCTTAATATGTCCATTATACGAAAGAATGTTTGAATACTGAATTATTTCAGGAACACATCTAAAATGTTCTTTTAACCTTACTGGCTGATAACCTGATGCTTGTGCTAAATCATATATTGAAAATTTACCATTATATAAAGATTTATGTGGTATATTATCTAAATACTCTTTAGCTAAATTTTCAACATCTTCTGTCTTTTCTCCTATAGCTAAGGGGCTAACTTGTTCATTATCACCCACAATTATTACTTGCTTTCCTAGATACAATGCAACTATTGCCATAACATCTGCTTGACTCGCTTCATCAATAATTACCACATCAAATTTATTTTTCTTCGGATTAAAGTTCTCTACTACTTTATTTAGTGGCATTATCCAAACAGGAACTGCACCCTGACATTCTGGCATTAATTTACGTGCCTCTGATTTTAACTTTTCTGCTTTTTTTCCTTTTCCCTGCCCTATCTTTCTAATAAGCTGTCTCCAACCTTCTATAGCTCTAACCTGCGTTTTATTATTTTCAAAAGATTTTAATTTATACAACCAAGCTTTATTAAATGCAAGTTCAGATGTATTTTTTCTTAAAGCTTTTTCCATATCTAATATATCAGTTTGAATCTCTTCAATATTAACAGAATTCCTATAATCTATTTCCTGTTTAAATTGTGCATATTTCCAAGCATCATTTATATTTAGTGGAATATTTCCCTCTCCAAATTTTCCATTTCTCAATCTTATTTCATTAGCCCACTTTGGTGCTGTTTTTTCCAATTTATCTATTAATTCTCTTCTTCTAATAATATTTTTTCCTATATTTTTTATATCTAATATAGCTTCATAGCATTCTTTATATAAATTTGCATCTTCATTAATCATTGCATTTTGAAGATTACTTATGATTTTACTATTTTTGTTAGATGAATACTTATTAATTATATTTTCAATTTTCTCTTTACTTTGTCTTATTTGTTTATACTTAAGTCTACTTATTTGTGATTGAATCAATTCTATAACTTTTTTACTTAATTCTGTTTTAATATATTTTAAATTGCCATATCTATCACTAGACAAATCTACTCTATTATTAATTTTATCTAAATCTAATCCAACTTCTTTTATATCCTCTTCTACCCTTGCCCAAATATCATTATACCAACTAATATTTTCATTAATTATAGGTATATATTTAATGCATATAGATTCAAAGTTATCGCCCATAACTTCAGTACTATCAGCGCCCAACGGAACCATTTGTCTATTCCATCTATTCTTTAATTTTTCTCTCTCTAATTTTAATGTGTAAAATTTGTCCAAAGCCTTATACTCCTTAGATTTTACAGGAATATGACCATTTACTCTACATGAATTTATAAACAATTTCATTTGTTTATTTAAAAGAAGATTAATTTTTCTTATTTTTCCTCCACTTTCAAGTTTTTTAATTATTTCATCTAATATAGCCTTAACATCTATATTATCATCTAAATTTTTAAATTCAGGGTTATAATTTAAAATATCTTGAGAACATTCTAATGCTATCTTATATACTCTATTAATTTCATTTTTTAAATCAATCCAATTTTGTTTTAATACATCCTCTTTTGAATTTTCTATTATTTCTAAAGTCCATTCATTATTTAAATCAATATTTTTAATAGAATTCTCAACTTTATTTATTACTTCTTTTAAATTCTCTTCATCGACTTTACAAGTATCTTTCCAAAATTCAATTCCATAATTCAATACTTCTTTTTTAAAAGAATTTTTTTTATTAATTAAATTATTAAACTCTATAGGCGTTATTAACTCAGAAATATCTGGTAGGTTATTATTAAATTCATTCTCTTCTTCCTCAGAAATTGCTTCATTGCTTAAATATAACTCTTCTAATTCTTGATAAGTTAACGATAAATTCATACCTTTTTTAATTGGCAAAGGAATCCAACTTGCATTTTCTTTGTGCGTATTAATAAACTTTGCACACTCTTTAGGTTTAAATTCCTTCCCACCTATTACTATAGCTCTGTATTCATTTAATCTTGCATTTTTCAATTCAAGTTTCAAGTGTCCTAATTTTTCAATTTTATATTTTCTATCTCTTTCTAATGAAATTATCCTTTGATTTAAGCTATTTAGCTCTAACCTAGATCTATTTTCATTTATAACATCTAAAGTTTTCTCCATTTCAATTCTACTTTCAGTTGTAGAAAGTAAACTTAAACATAGCGCCTGTAAATTATCAGTAACTTTTTCTTTTAAAACAGATAAAGCCTTCTCACTATAACTTGTAACTAATATATTTTTACCTTGAGACAATAAATGTCCTATCATATTAGCAATCGTATGAGTCTTTCCTGTTCCTGGAGGTCCCTGAACCAAAACAGCGCCTTGCCTTTCTAAATGTTTTGCTACTGCTAATTGATCAGTATTTGCAGGTTTTGTAAGAAGTATATTCTCATCTAAACCATTTGAAGATAATAATGTACTATTCTCTTCAACAATTTTTTTATTAATATTTTTGATGTTATTATCTTCATCTACACCAATTATATCCTTTAAAAAAACTGGAATAGACTCTATCTCATCTAAATCCTCTAAAATAGTATCAATAGCTGATTCAAAGCCCATATTTATTCTCCTAATAAATAAAACAGGTTTTCTAAATATCTGAGGATATTCTTGAAATCTAAAACCTTCTTCATTCTTTAAAAATTTTCCCTTAGGTGATAATGCATTAGCAACTCTGTTAAGAAACGAATTGCTACTATTTATATCAAAAGGTGAAAATTCTTCTTTCTCAAACTCTTTATAAATTTCTAGCAATAATTCTGTATTAGAATCAGGTACTAAGTTAAATATATTTTTATATAATTCTGGACTTTTATCAGATACTTCAATCCTAAACTCAGGAACGTTAGAATCAAATATTAAATTAACTTTTTGAATAATAACAGGGTGATATATTTTCTTTTCAGCACTACATCCTAAAATTCCATCACCAATAATTAATTCCATTGTTTCAGATTCTTTTTTTAATGTCGAATACACTGTATATAACATATTAAATATATCATCAACATAATGTGAAATCTTTTCTTTCTCTAACCAAATATTTCTCTTAGACTTCCATTTTTCTAATGCTATAACTCTTTTATTGTCATCATCAAAATTAACCTTAACTGAATTTTCATCTTCTGTTTCTCTGTATTTTTCTATTTTATTTATGTATTCTTTTACTTTTACTTCTCCTTCAAATTTATTCCATCCTTTTTCAAGCCATTCTCTTAATTCTACCGGTGGCTCAGGACATTCTGTAAACTCAGGTTTACCTACAGTTAATAACTCATCAGACTCATCATCTTCTTTATATATATTATTTTTTATTTTTTCATGATTCGGAATATCATTAAGCCATCTATGCCAATGCTGTGAAGCAATATCTGTTATCGTCGGGTTTTTTATATTATTATATTGCTTTAAAAATTGAAATAGATTGATAACCTTACTCTTATTTTCTTCATTCAGCATTAATTCCCCTCCAAAAGTACTTTTATAAAATTTTATTTTCTACTAACTAATTATACTATATATTTTAAAAAATACCACCTATTAACTTTTTTATTATATTATATATACTATTAATACTTTTAAAATAAAAAAACCACAAAAATCAAAAAATATGATTTTCGTGGTTTTTTATTTGGTGGAGGCGACGGGTGTCGAACCCGTGTCCGAAAGCAG
>NZ_JAUNLM010000089.1 GCF_030532265.1 Clostridium sp.
AATAGACTTATTAAGCAGATATGAAGAATTAAGTTTAAAAAAAATCACATGCACTAATGTAGTTACAATAAATAACGTTCATAAATTTTTTGATAGTTTACAACATTTATCTAGCATAGGATTTAAAATAATAGAGACAGGTTTTAATATATATGACAAATGGGAAGATAGTGATCTGAAAATATTGAAAAATCAATTAAAAAATATTTCATATTATTATCTAAATAATAGACAAGATAAAGATAACACGAAGTTTATTTTTATGGAGAAACTATTATCTAATTATTACTATGGCTGTAAATTTTTTTCTTGTAAAGCTGGAATAAATAGCATATATATGAGTGCTGATGGAAGTATTTATCCTTGCAAAGAAGCACCGAATTTAAAATTAGGAAATTGTAAACATGAAAAAAATTTTATGAAAATTACGGAGATAGTTAAGTTTAATGAAACAAAAAATAAGAAGTGTTTAAGTTGTAAATATCTTAACAAATGTAGTGCAAGAGGATGTATTTCAAATAATATTATAATGAATGGGGATATAGATGAGCCTGAAAAACTTTATTGCTATATAACAAAGACCTTATTTGAAATGTTTGATAAGTATTTACAAATAAATTAATAGGAGGATTAAATGGAATCTGTTCAAGTATTTAATTTATTAGATAGAATTTTTTATTTAAATTTAGAAGAAGAATTTTATATTAGTATTAGGGCCGAAAAAAATAGTAATAAAGATATCTTAGATTCAGAGTATATAAAAAATATTATAAAAAAACAAAAACAAAAATATCAGAATATAAATTCCAAAAGAAAAAAGTTCAATTCTCTATATCTTATAACAAATGACGATTGTAATTTGAATTGTAGATTTTGTTCGATGCGATCAAATCTATTAGAAAGAAAAGTAAATTCAATTAATCTATTAGATATGGATACTATAATCGGGTCTATTGAAAAAATAAATCCTAGAAAAATAATTATTACAGGAGGAGAACCTACCAAAAATAGCGATTTATTAGATATTTTAAAATTAATAAAATTTAATAATAATATATCATCTAAAATTTATTTGCAAACGAATGGTACACTTATTACGGAAGAGTACTTCTCTAAATTAGTTAAATTAATTGATGGAATTGAAATGAGTGTAGGGCATTATAAAGATATATCTAAATTAGAAGATAAGATTGAAATGATTACAAAAAAAGGCATAGATTTTGTAACTACGTTGACAATTGATAGAACTATAAATGAAAATTTAGATATATTAAATTTAATTTTCAAAAAAAATATAAAGTTTATTTTAAACTTTATAAATAATTCTGGAAGTGCATATGATAATAATTTGAAAATAATGCGATATAGAGAAAAAATTAAGACGTATATAATTATGTTGGAATATATACTGAATAATAATTTTAATTGTGATAATGTAGTTGGTTCATTGTTTAATTATCCGAGAATAAGAAAATCTTGTAATGCATTTGGGAAGATGGTTACTATTTTCCCGAATGGAGACATAGGAATGTGTAATAAGTCGTTTGATGATTTTTTTAAGATTAACAAATACAATGATATTATTGATGAGATTAATAATAAAATAGAATCAAAAGAATATCAAGAACTTCTATGTGTAGACAAAAAAATTATGTGCAAGGATTGTAAATTTAGATATTTTTGTGGAGGATCATGTGTAGCAGATGAATTAATTAATTCTATTGATATTGAAGGATGTAAAATGAATAAAACATTTATTGTTTTTAATTTATTGATTTATGATTGTAAAATGACAAATCATGATAACATAAAAAGCTTAAAAAAATATCTGGAGTTTTGTTACAATAATCCAGAATGGATTAATAATGTTTAACCTTAAATTTTTGTAAATATTAATATATAAATTTAATAGTGAAAAATAATTATTTATGGTCTAGTACGCTTGACTTTTTAAATATTAATTATTATAATAATATTGTAAGGTAGTTAAATACCTTTGGCAGAATAAAATCTTATGTGAATAAGATTAGGTGTACTTATGTGATAGGAGGTAAGACAATGACACATGAAAAAGAAGTAGTGGAAAGAAACGATTTATTGGAAAACGATTTGTTGGAAGAAGAATGTTTAAGGAATCAATCTAGTGAAGAAGTGGTAAATTTATATGAAAAGGATTGTGGACAGGTACAACTTCATTGTGTAACAGATTGTTTTCCTTTCGGAACTTCATTTATTAATCCTGACAGATAATTGCTATATTGGGATTAAGAGAATTACAAATTTATGAAGAATAGAATCTACCCTACGGGGTAGATTCTATTCTTCATAATAACTATCTAAAACATATAAAAAAGAGAAAAATATGAGAAAAAATTATCGATTTTATCATTAGCACTATTGTTTGTTTTTTCTTTAGGAGTATTAATACAACCATTTAATGTTTACGCAAATAGTAAAGAAGATATTAAATTTGAAGAAATTGAAAACATAGGTAAAGATGTCCAAAAGTATATTGTAGTAGATGGAGATATATTATATTTTGACTATGAAAAAGCACAAGAAAATTATGAAAGTCAAGATTTAATCGAACAAGGATTATTATTGGAATCAGTGAGTGATAGTTATTCAAAATCAGATAATAAAGCGTATGGATTACGTTCTATTGGATTACCAATATGGGGAAATTATTGTGGACCAGGTTATATGGCTGAAAGGATTCAGATGAACCAGTTACTGATGTACTAGATGAAGGTTGTAGAAGACATGATCAATGCTACAAATGGTCATTAACATTAAGAATAAATTGTAAGTGTAATAAAGACTTGGTAGATTATATTGATTCACATAAAGGCGAAATGTCAGGAACAATGGCTAAAGTAGCATGGGCAATTAGGACATATTTTAATACTGTAGGACAATTAGGATGCTAAAAAATATAGAAAAATATACATTTGTACTCGGCATAATAATATTTGTTATTTCGAGACTGTGTAAAATTTTGTGTATAGAAACCTCCTGATTAGGGTAAGTGAAAACTAATCAGGAGGAATTTTTATGCCAAGAAAAAGACCAGGGACAAAAAGAAGCAAAATAGCAAAAATGTTAATTGAAGAATATCAGCCTAAAAGTTCACAAGATATTCAAGAAGCACTAAAATATCTTTTAGGCGATACAATGGAAGAACTTTTAAAAATAGAATTAGATGAGCATTTAGACTATGAATATGGAGAAAAACCACTATCATTAAATACAAGAAATGGTACTAGTAAAAAAGAGTTAGATCGTCATATGGACATATAGATTTAAACATACCAAGAGATAGAGAAGGAACATTTGAACCACAATCATTAAAGAAATATGAAAAAGACATATCAAACATAGAAAATCAAATAATATCAATGTATGGCAAAGGAATACCCTCGCCTAATAATATCATCAACTCATTTCATTCGTTGGATATTATTGGCTGGGTCAGGCTCTGACAACAAGAGACATATCATCTCACATCAAAGATATTTATGGTTTTGGCATATCAGAAACAATGGTAAGTAAAATAACCAACAAAATACTACCAACCATAGAAGAGTGAAAAAATAGACCAATAGAAAAAATCTATCCAATGGTCTTTTTAGATGCTATACACTACCACGTAAGAGAAAACAACATAGTAGTCAAAAAATCAGTATACATCGCCCCAGGCTACAACTTAGAAGGCTTTAAAGAAATACTAGTGCTATGGATTGGAGAAAACGAATCAAGCGAATACTGGCTTTTAGTATTAAATGGTCTAAAAGAAAGAGGATTAGAAGATGTATTAATCTTCTCAACAGACAATCTACCAGGATTTAGTGAGGCTATAGAAGCAATATATCCAAGAGCAGAAATTCAAAAATGCATAATACATCAGATAAGAAACTCAACAAAATATGTGTCATACAAAGATATAAAAGAAATAATGAAAGACCTAAAAGCAGTATACAAGGCACCAACAAAAGACTTAGCTTTAACAAATTTAGTAGTCTTTGAAGAAAAATGGGGTAAAAAATATCCAATGTGTGTAAGCTCTTGGAAAAACAACTGGACAGAATTATCGACATATTTTAAATATCCAGAAGGAATAAGAAAACTGATATATACAAAAAATGCTATGGAAAACTTCAATAGGCAGCTAAGAAAAGTGACCAAAAATAAAACCGTATTTCCAAATGACTATGCTCTACAAAAAATCTTGTATCTAGCAATGGTAGATGCCTCAAGTAAGTGGACATATAGAATACGATGCTGGGATCAAATCTTATCCCAATTATCAATATTTTATGAAGGGAGGTTTTAATTAAGATAAAAATTTAGTATGAAATCGGCTGCAAATTTTCATGAAAATTTGACAGTTTATTAAGCCCAAGTAAAATAAATAAAAGTTCCATTCCTATAGAAATGGACAAATATTGATACATAAAAAAATGCATCAACCCTTACCCTTTTATCAGGATTTAGGTTGATACACAAAATTATTTACAGACCCTAAATGTAAAAGAGGTAGTTAAGCAGTCCTACCTCTCCACTTCCTTTCCATAATAATTTTCATAGTTTTTCCTATATTGAACAAGGTCAGAAAATTGTTCTTTATTCAAAGAATACTCTTGCATAAGGGTGTTCTTTTTTTCTTGCAATTCATCGAGGTTTGATAGTATTTTTTTTGTGTTGGGTAGCTTTTTATAGTTTTCTAAAATTTCTTTAGCAGCTATTTTGTAGACGGAAAGTTCACTATAATATTC
>NZ_JAUNLM010000090.1 GCF_030532265.1 Clostridium sp.
TATATAAATAATCTAAAACTTTAACTTAAAATATTAAAATTTCTTATTACCTTAACTTAAAACTTTATAACTTAAAATAAAACTTAATATACACATTAAAATATAAATATTTCTTATTAATATATATAAAAAGAAGCCTTGCAAATTATACAAAGCTTCTTTAATCATCTTTCAAATCTTATACTAATTATAACTATATAATTTAAAAATTTTATTATATTTGATGTTTATGCTAATTATAACTATGTCATTTTAAAATTTCATTATATTTCATTCTAATTATAACTATTTTATCTTAAATTTTATATTTATTTTTAACCCTTCATTTGGTTTACTTTTTGCATAAATTTCTCCATTATGAGCTTTAACTATATCATAAGCTATTGCCATTCCAAGCCCCGAACCCTCTACCTTTTTATTTGTATTTGTTCCCCTATAATATCTTTTGAAAATATTTGTAAGTTCTTCTTCTGAAACACCTTTTCCATTATCACAAACAAAAACTTCTACCTTATCATTTAACTTCTTAATATTTATATTCACCTTTACATCACTATCATTATGAACAAAGGCATTTATTATAATATTTATAAAAACTCTCTTTATTAAGTGCTTATCTAAATCAAGAAATATTTTCTCATCTGAATAAGTAAAATTTATATTCCTATGACTATATTTTTCATCATTTATAATATCTATTATTACATGTCTAATTAAGGATACTATATTTGTTTTTTGCTTATTTAAAACTAAAGTATTGTTTTTAAGCCTTGTTGATAAATTTAAATCTTCAACTAAAGTTTTTATATATTCGCTTTTTCTTATTATAGTGTTACAACACTTCTTCCTAATATAATCATCAATTTCATATTTAGTATCTCCCATTATTTCTGCATTTCCAATAATTGAAGTAAGAGGTGTTTTTATATCATGAGAAATATTTGAAATCCACTCTTCTCTCATATTTTCAAGCTTTTCTCTTTCTTTTTCATTACTTTGAAGCTTGTCCTCTAATCTATTTAAACAATTTTCAACCTCATAATACATTCCGAGCTTAACTTTATCTTTAGAATACTTACCATTATATAAATCTAATATTTTATAAACAATTCTATTTATAGGCTTTGTTATTGTTAAAGTATATAAAAAGCTTATTACAATAAGTAAAATTACATTCATTATAATTAAACTTGGAAACTTATGAGCCTTTTCAATTAAATTTACATCATAAGAATAGTTTACTCTCTTTACTTTATTAGTATCTAAAAATAAAAGATAAGTATATACTTTGTTATTTAAAGTTTTTTCATCTAAAAATAAAGTATTACTTTTATTATTAAAACTATTTATAAGTTCTTTATTTGAATAGCTTTTTAGTGCGTTATTTGGTTTATTATAACTATAAACTTCATTATTATTTTGGTCTAAAACTTGAAGTCCTATATTATTTTCTTTTAAAAATTCAATTCCTGAAGGTTTTACTTCTATATGATTATCATTTGATAAATATAAGTAATCTTTAAATTCTGATATTATCTCTTCTGGATGATAATTGTATAATGCTCCTTCTTTATAAATGCTGTTTCTCATAAAAATTATATTTATTAACACAATAACTGAGCATGCAAGTATAAAAGATGTAGCATAATGAAAAATAAGTTTCCATTTCATTTTTATTCTCCATTCATTACAAACTTATATCCTAAGCCAATTACTGTTGTTATGTACTTTGGCTTTGATGGATTATCTTCAATTTTCATTCTAAGTTTTCTTATATGAACTGTAATTGTATTATCAAACCCAAAAAAGTTTTCTCCCCAAACTTCATTGCAAATCATTTCTTTACTAATTATTCTGTTTGGATTATTAATTAAATATTTAAGTAATTTTAATTCCTTTGCTGTAAATTCTAAAGCTTTTCCATCCTTATAAACTACACTTGTTTCTTCATTTATTTCAACATTACCAAACTTAATAATTTTATTTTCATTTATATTTTTACTTATAGAAATATTATTAAAAGCTTTAAGTCTTGCTTTAAGCCTAAATGCTACTTCTTTAGGACTAAAAGGTTTTGTAATATAATCATCTGCACCAATTGCAAAACCTAATAATCTATCAACTTCTTCTGATTTTGCTGATATAAATAATATTGGAGCTTCGCTTAATTTCCTAATTTCATTAAAAACATCATATCCACTTATATCTGGAAGCATAATATCTAAAAGAACTATATCTGGCTTAACCTTTTTAAATAGTTCTATTCCATCTTCTCCATTATTTGCTACAAAAATATTATTAAAGCCCTCTCTCTTTAATACAGTTTCTAAAATATCAACAATATCTTGTTCATCATCAATTATCAAAACTTTGTATTTTTCAAAAATACTATTCATCTTATCCCCACCCCTTTGTGGTTTAGATTATATCATAAATATTAAGTTTTTAGTAAATTATATTTTATTATTAAATTTAAATTTAAGATGGATTTAAGATGGATTTTATCCTAATTAAATATATAAATAATAAACTAATATCAAAGGGACAAACCTTAATTTTTAAATAGATATTATAAACTAATTAATTTAAATAAAAGTACTTTAAATTTTTTAACGTTACTTTCTTACATATATAATAAAATATTAACTTCAAATTAAAGTGTTTTAATCTATTTAAAAATAATTTAACTACAAATAAATAATTAAGGAGATTAAAATTTATGCAAGCAATTATGGAACCAATTTTTCACGTAGTTTATTTATCTACTGTAATTATTTTAGGAATTATAATGATAAGTAAAACAAAAGATAAATACTTTAGACTTTTTGGAATAATGTCTGTAACTTTAGGTTTTGGTGATTCATTTCACTTAATTCCTAGAATATATGCTCTATTAACTACTGGTCTTGAAAATAATGCAGCAGCATTAGGTTTTGGTAAGTTAGTTACATCAATAACTATGACAATTTTTTATATTATACTTTATAAAATTTTTAAACTTAGATTTGAAATTAAAAACTCAAAAACATTAGATACAACAATGTATTTACTTGCAGGAATTAGAATTATTCTTTGCTTATTCCCTCAAAATGAATGGTTTATATATAATCCTCCAATAAGCTGGGGAATTTATAGAAATATACCTTTTGCAATTATGGGAATTATAATGATTTATCTTTTATACAGTTATGGAAATAAATATAATGATAAAGATTATAAAAATCTTGGAATAGCTGTATTTTTATCTTTTGCATTTTATATTCCAGTTGTACTTTGGGCATCAGAAAATTTCCTTGTTGGAATGCTTATGATACCAAAAACTTTAGCTTATGTTTGGATTGTTTTAATTGGATATAAAGAATTTAAAAAATCCTTAAAATAACTTTCCACCCAAATTTATAGATAAAATAGCAAAATATTTATTTTATCATTAATCTATTAAATTCGCTTATTTTTGAAAAATTTAAGATTTATTTACTCTTTATAGCTTTTGACAATATAAAAGTTTTTAATATATTATAACTTTACAAATATATTAATTTATAAACTTTAAAAGTTTAATGAAAGGATAGATCATATGAATTATTGGATAAGAGCAAAAGAATTAAAAGATGAAATAATTTCATATAGAAGAAATATACACTCAAATGCAGAAATAGGAATGAACCTTCCTTCTACTACTGAATTTGTTATGAAAACATTAAAAAGCTTTGGTTATGAACCAAAACAAATAATAGATAGTGGCGTAGTTGCAACAATTGGAAATGGTAAAGGTCCTTGTATATTACTTAGAGCTGATATGGATGCACTTCCAATGACAGAAGAAAGTGGATTAAGCTTTTGTAGTAAAAATCCTGGTTCTGCTCATACATGCGGTCATGATTTACATGCTGCTATGCTTCTAGGTGCAGCAAAAATGCTAAAAGAAAAGGAAGAAAATATTAATGGTACTATTAAACTAATGTTTCAACCTGGAGAGGAAACCTTCCAAGGGGCAAAGGCTATGATAGAGGCAGGAGTTTTAGAAAATCCTCACGTTGACAGAGCATTATCATTTCATGTTGGTGCAGGAAAAGCTCCAGTAGGAGTTTGTGCATATAATGATAAAGGTGCGTCTTTATTTTCTTCAACAGGATTTAAAATTGATATAAAGGGTAAAGGCTCACACGGTGCAACTCCTCATGAAGCTATTGATTCATTAAACATAGCAGTTCACATTTATTTAGCTCTTCAAGAATTAATTGCAAGAGAAACTAATCCATCAACTCCTGCACTTCTTACTGTTGGTCAGCTTTCAGGAGGTTCTGCAAGTAATATAATTCCTGAAACTACAATGATGCAAGGAACTATGAGAACAGTATCAAAGGAAACAGATGAATATTTAAAAAATAGAATAGTTGAAGTTGCAAAAGGTGTTGCTTCAACATTTAGAGGTGAAGCTACTGTTTCTTGGCTTCCATCAGTTCCACCATTAATAGGAGACCCTGAGTTTACAAGAGAAATGCTTGGATATATGAAGGAACTTGATATTCCTGGCTTTATGCCAGTTGGAGATACTACTGCTAGTGCTTCTGAAGATTTTGCTATTGTATTAAGTCATGTACCTGGAGCTTATATGTTCTTGTCAGCTGGTTTTACAGATAGAGAAAGTTATAGTGGTCATAATCCAAAGGTTTTATTTAATGAAGATGTTCTGCCAGAAGGTGCTGCTTTCTTTGCCCAATGTGCAACTAGATATTTAGAAAAT
>NZ_JAUNLM010000020.1:0-3046 GCF_030532265.1 Clostridium sp.
AAATACGTCCTGCTGAAAGGTCAGTTCCTTGTAATACTATAAGACCTGCAACTCCAAGTGCTAATATACCACGAGTTGATGCTTGACTTAATATGTTAGTAAGATTTTTAAATGATAAGAATGATGGTTCTTTTATTACAAAGAATATAATCATCATTGCAAGTACTATATATAAAGCATAATTAACCATAAAGGTTTTAAATTTTTCTTTATTAAAATTATTATTTTTAACATTCTCCATAAATTCCACCCCACTTTAAATATACTTAGCTGCAAGTTCCATAATCTTTTCTTGATTAAGTTTTTCTGTATCTTCTATTCCTGCGATTCTTCCGTTTGACATAACAAGTATTCTATCGCAAATACCAAGAAGTTCTGGCATTTCAGAAGAAACAACTATTATTCCTTTTCCTTTATTAGCTAAGTCTATAATTAGCTGATATATTTCATATTTGGCACCAACATCTATACCTCTAGTAGGTTCATCTAATAAAAGTATTTCAGGATTAGTTAATAGCCATCTTCCTATAATTACCTTTTGTTGGTTACCACCAGATAAAGTTCTAATTTGAGTTTTTTGATTAGGAGTTTTAACTCTCATACTATCAATAACCCATTTAGTATCATCTGTCATTTGCTTATTATTAAGGACACCACTTTTACTATAATTATCTATGTTAGCAATAGTAGCATTAAACTTTATATCAAGTCCCCCAAAGATTCCATTTGCTCTACGTTCTTCAGTTAATAATGCAAAACCATTTTTTATAGCTGTTCTAGAATCCTTGTTGTTAACTTTCTTTCCATTTAAAATAATTTCCCCTTCATTATGATGAGCTATTCCAAATATTGTCTCAAGAAGTTCTGTTCTCTTAGAACCTACAAGTCCTGCTACACCTAAAATTTCACCCTTCCTAAGCTCAAAAGAAGCATCTATTATAGAAGGTTGATAAGTACCAGTTAGATTTTTAACTTCTAATATAACCTCACTTGGCTCGTTAGTCTTTGGTGGAAAACGATTTGTTAAATCACGACCAACCATAAGTTTTATTATTTTATCTGTTGTCAAATTTTTAGCTGGTATAGTATCTATCCACTTTCCATCTCTCATTATAGTTACATCATCGGATATTTGAAGTATTTCCTCCATTTTATGAGATATATAAATAATTCCGCATCCTTTTTTTCTTAATTTATTTATAATTTCAAAAAGATGATCAACTTCTTCTTGAGTTAATGATGATGTTGGCTCATCAAGAACTAATATTTTTGCATTATAAGAAGCTGCCTTTGCAATTTCAACCATTTGTCTTTGTGATACTGAAAGTTTCGCCATTTTTATTCTTGGATCCACATCTATTCCTAAATCATCAAATATTTTCTTAGTTTCTTCATACATTATTTTTTGACTTACAAAACCACCTTTTCCAGGATATCTTCCAAGCCAAATATTATCCATTACATCTCTTTGAAGAACTTGATTTAACTCTTGGTGAACCATTGATACACCATTCTCCATAGCTTGTTTTGGATTTGAAAACTTACACTCTTTTCCATCTATTAATATTTTACCTTCATCCTCTATATAAACACCGAATAAACACTTCATTAAGGTTGATTTACCTGCTCCATTTTCCCCCATTAGAGCATGTACAGTTCCTGGCCTTACTTTAAGTTGTACATTATCTAAAGCCTTTACTCCTGGAAAGCTTTTGCATATGTTTGTCATTTCTAATATATACTTTGCTTTTTCCATAACCCTTGCTTTCACCTACTTTTTTGCTTATTTATAAGTTGCACTACATTATTTTTTATAATGCAGTGCAACTTTAATTTTACTTACTATATTTCAAACTTTTTGTATAATTACTTTTTGTTAGTATATTCTTGGTATGGAATACGAACTGCTATACCTGAATCATCAAATTTATACTCAGTTCCTTCAATTCCACTCTTACCTTCTGCTAAGTTCATTCCACATTCATAAAGAGCTTTAGCCATAGCTGGTGCATCTTGAAGAACTGAACCTGTCATGAAACCTTTTGATATTAAATCTTGAGCTGCTGCTGTAGCATCAACTCCAACTACAGGAATTGTTTTCTTCTCATCTCCATTGTTATATCCTTGAGCTTGAAGAGCTGCTATAGCACCTTGAGCCATACCATCATTATTTGCGATTACAACTTCAATTTCATCATTATATCTTGAAAGCCATGCTTCCATAGCATTTTGAGCTTGTGCTTGATCCCAGTTACAAACTTGGTGAGCCACTTGTTTAACTTTTATTCCAGCATCTTTAATTGTTGATACTGAATATTCAGTTCTAGCTATAGCTTCTGGATTATCTGGTTCACCTTGTAACATTACATATTGCATTACTCCATCACCATTTTTATCTAAAGCTTTATTTGCTTTCCATTCTTTTTCTAATATTTTTCCTTGTAAAACTCCAGCTTCTTTTGCATTTGTTCCAACAAACATAGCCTTATCATATGATTTTATAGCTTTAGCTTCTGGTTCTCTGTTAAATAAAACAACTGGAACTTCTTCACCCTTAATTTTATCTATAACTGCTTGTGCAGCTCCTGTATCAACTAAGTTAACCATTAATAAATCAACATCTTTTTGTAATAATGTATCAATACTATCATTTTGAGTAGCTTGGTCACCTTTACCATCAACAAATTCGAATTCAACTTTTCCTGCATTTTCTGATTGAATCTTTTCTAAACTTTGACGAACTGTTGAAATATAAGTATCATCAAATTTATATAAACAAACTCCAACTTTTACTGGATCACCTTCTCCTCCAGCTGCTCCCCCAGTTGCCTTTTCTCCACCACAACCTGCAAGTACTCCTCCAATCATCATTGTTGCCATTGCCATAGCGACTAACTTCTTAACTTTTACCATATTAACCCCTCCATATAAAATTCAAATTATTCAAACTTTGTTTACGTTTCCATTATATTTTCATATTCCTTTTTTATCCATATAAAATTCTTAACAATTATATCGAAATTCTACTATCTTTATATAAAAATTT
>NZ_JAUNLM010000020.1:3146-34072 GCF_030532265.1 Clostridium sp.
CATATAAAATTCTTAACAATTATATCGAAATTCTACTATCTTTATATAAAAATTTATATTTAAAATTTATATAATTCTATTTTTTAATCTTTTATTTTATTTAAATATTCCTTTAGGGGTATATGTATAGTTTAAAAATATAATATTTTTAGTCTTGTATATTATTTAAATATTTTTATAATTTACCTTATATAATTTTTTATAAATAAAAAAAGATGACTTTTGAATTATATTCAAAAATCATCTTAATATTTAAATTTAAAATCTTATTTTTTTTCTTCTCATTCCTACATTAAGTACTAAACCAATTGACATAATTGTAGTTAAAAGCGAACTACCTCCATAACTTATAAGAGGTAATGTAATACCTGTTATAGGTAAAAGTCCGATTGTCATTCCTATATTTTGTAATATAGCAAATAAAAAATATGATATTATACCAACACATATTATAGAACCAAAAATATCCTTTGAGGTTCTTGCTATTGATATCATTCTAAATATTAATATTCCATATAAGGTTAGCAAGAACATAACTCCTAAAAATCCCCAATGCTCTGCTATTGCTGAAAATATAAAGTCAGTCTGAACCTCCGGAACATGTTGAGCTGCATACCCTGATGTTCCATCATTTGTTAATGATGGCCTACTACCTAAAACTCCACCTGATCCTATTGCTATAAGTGATTGACTTAAATGGTATCCAGAACCAGACATATTAGCTTCTGGATTCATGAAAGATGTAATTCTTGTTTTTTGGTAATCTTGTATTATTCCCGAATTCCAAACTATAAGAATACCTAAAACTAATGCTAAAAGTCCACCACCAATTATTTTATTATCAAGTCCTGCAACATAAAATATACCTAAAACTATAAAGAATGAAACCATAGTCATTCCCATATCAGGCTGTATTACTATAAATAATACTGGTACTGCAGCATAAAAAACAAGTGTAAAGAAATTTTTCAAATTATTTATTTGCATATCCATTTCTTCTAATTTTCTTGCAAGCATAAGTATCATACCAAACTTGGCTATCTCAGAGGCTTGAATAGAAACCGGACCTAACTTAATCCACCCTCTTGCTCCATTAACTACTGAACCTAAAAACATTGTTGCTATAAGTAATATTACAGATCCCCAATAAAATATAGGTACATAATTATATAATACTCTATAATCTACTGCCATAAATATGTAAAGAACTAAAAGTGAAACAATAAACCATATTGTTTGCTTCATAGGATATAGTGTTCCACCCGTTTTTCCTTTAGTTGCTAAATATATGTTTAATATACCAAATAAAACTAGTAGAACCATAGATAAAAGTAATAATTTATCTATATCTCTAATTTTTTTGAAATCAAGCTTATATCTACTATATGAACTTTCTCTCCTATCAAACAGCAAATCTCCTCTCAACAAGGTCTTCACCTCCTAAAAACATGTATTTTAATTATATCTCATTATTAATTTATTCTCTATATTAATTCATTCTCTAAATAAAAAAATAATAAAATCTTAATATATAAAATTATTCTTAACATAAAAAACTGTACACAAAATTAGTATACAGTTTTTTTACTCTTATATTATTATGTTTAATTTTTTCTAAAATACCATAAGAAAATAACTAAAATTATTATTGTCCTCTTATATTTTTAATTGGTATATTAGCTACTAAAGCTGAACTTGCTTCACCTTCTTCAATATCACTTTTACTAACTGATATTTCAACATCTTCAGCTGATATTTCTATATATTTTGAAAGCACTTCTAATATTTCTAATCTTATCTTTTCTAATGTTTCTGTTGGAATATTTCCTCTATCATGAATAAGTATAAGCTTTAATCTATCTTTAGCTATATCTTTTGGTTTAGGTCTACTATTTGTTAAACTACTAAAGAACCCCATATTAAAATACCCCCTATTTACGCTTAAATAACTTCATTAAAGATCCAAAGAATCCCTGTGGCTCTTCATTTAAATTCATAAATGGAACAGTTTCTCCAGTTATTCTTTTAGCTATATTTCTAAAAGCTTGACCAGCTCTTGATGATTCTTCTAAAACAATAGGTTCACCTTTATTTGTTGAAACAGTTATCTCCTTATCATCTGGTACAACACCTAAAAGCTCAATTGAAAGAGTTTCAATTATATCACTAACATCAAGCATATCTCCTCTTTGAGTCATAGCAAAATTTAATCTATTAACTATAACAGAGTGATCTTCTAACCCCTTAGCATCTAGCTTTCCAATTACTCTATCAGCATCTCTAACTGATGTTATTTCTGGGTTTACTACTACTACAGCTTTATCTGCACCTATTACTGAATTTTCAAATCCTTGCTCAATACCAGCTGGTGAATCTATTATTACATAATCAAAATCTTCTTTTAATTCTTTTATTATTTTAAGCATTTGTTGTGGACTTATATCATCTTTATCTTTTGTTTGAGCTGTTGGAAGTAAGCAAAGATTAGGAAATCTTTTATCTTTAATTAAAGCTTGCTTTAATCTACATCTTCCTTCAATAACATCTATTATAGTATATACAATTCTATTTTCTAATCCCATTAATACATCTAAATTTCTAAGTCCTGTATCTCCATCAACAACAACAACTTTTTTTCCAAGCGCAGCTAATGCAGTACCAATATTAGCTGTTGTTGTAGTTTTACCTACTCCACCTTTTCCTGATGTAATTACAATAGATACTCCCATTAAACAATCCCTCCATGATTTTTCTTTTAATATATATATTTGTTTGGTAAATACGGTTCTACAATTATAGCCCCATCCTTTATCTTCGCAACTTCAGGATACTCAGGCTTTTGAGAATCTGGTGATAAAGTTACAAGATCTGCAATCTTTAATATTTCAGGTTGAAGACTAAATGCTGCAATTATAGCTTTTTTATTACCAGTAGAACCAGCACTAACATTTCCTTTTATACTACCTAAAACAATTATATTTCCAGTAACTATAACTTCTGCTCCACTATTTATATCTCCAACTATAACAATATTACCATTATATTTTATACATTGACCACTTCTTACTGTTTTTCTTATAAATTTTGTTTTTCCCTCATAAACCCCTGAAAAGGTTCTTTTATCTTTTTCTTTGTCCTTAATAAGTTCTTCTTGTAGTATAATATCTTTTATTTCTATTTCTTCAAATAGAGCATTTTTTAAATGCAATAGTTCCTTCTCATTTATTAAGTTCAAATTAGTGCTTATCGTAAGAGTAGAATTTTTATAAAAACGCTTTCCTTTTGATAACTTCTCTATAAGTAACTCTAACATTTCTCCAAAACCACTAAATTTATTCATATTTATAACGGCACTTAATCCATCTTTATTGCCTTTTATAATTATTCTATCATCCATCATTGGCTTCCCTCCACCAATCTTTGTCACTATAAGCATTATTCTACAATTTAGAATAAAAGTCCTTTTTATATTATATCATTAAAATGTAAGTATTTGTAGTTTTACTTTGTTTATTAAGGAAAAAATAACACTTATGTATAATGTCATAAGTGTTATTTAAGTTCATTAATTAATATAACTTTAATTATTGTTATAATTTATAACTTTAATTGTTGCATCTTTGATTTTACTATCTACTATTTTCTTTTCATCTGCTTTCTTCTTTTCAGCTTCTTGTTTTTCCTCTTCCTTTTTCTCAGCTTCTTTTATTGCTTCTTCACTATTATCTTTTGGAGCATCAGTTACATACTTTTTAAATGAACTTGAGCTCTTTGCATAATCTGGATGCTTTTTAAGTATCTCATCTTTAAAATATGCTTCATAAGTAGCTTTTGCAACTGGAGCTGTAAATGATCCGTGACCACCATCATATATAACACCTACAAAAGCAATCTGTGGATCATCAATTGGAGCAAAGCTGACATAAGTTGCATATGGAGATCTTCCATAAGTTCTTTGATCATTTGAATAATCCGCAGTACCAGTCTTACCTGCTGTTGGTATTGGGAATGAGTTAAATACTGAAGATGCTGTACCTTCATCTGCATCATTTGCTCTTCTCATACCTTCTTTAACTGCTGCTAAAGCTGATTTATTTATATCAATATGATCTAATACTTTTGGCTCAAATTTTTCAACTACTTTTCCATTTGGATCTGTAACACTATCTACTAAATGAAGTGCATATCTTGTTCCACCATTTGCAAGAGTTGAAATATATGATGCAAGCTGAATTGGTGTATAATGATTGATACCTTGACCTATAGCTGAATAAATAAGCTGACCTGGTGATGTCATTTCTGCTGATTTATCAACAACAACAAATCTTGCAATTGCATTTGATACTAATGATGCTTGCTCATCTAAATTAGCTTTTTTATTATATTTATCTTCGTATTTTTTTACATTTGCTTTATACTTATTTGAATTTTGCATTATACCTTTTACATCTGGCAATATACTTAAGGCAAATTGATCTTGTTTCATAGCATCTTTATTAACAAATACTTCTTCAAATCTATCTTTAATTTTAGATTTTAAATCAGTTTTTAATTCTTTTACCTTATCACTATCATCATCACTAAATGTAAAATCAAATGGTATAAAAGAAGACATTCCTCTATAATTTGCAAGTGCTGATCCACTTGGTGTTTCATCTTCTAAGTACCCAGCAAGTTCAAAATTTGATAAACCAATTATACTCTCTTTAAATGATTTAAAGTTATATGTTTGACCACTTGTATTTTCTTCTATTTCTATTCCAGTTGAAGGATTTGATTTACCATTTGGATCTACTCCAAGACCAAATTTCCAAGCATATTTTGCAATAGCATTTAATGATTCTGGTCTGTTAGCATCTCCTCCAGCTTTCATATAAAGTCTATATGCTGTTTCATAGAAGAAGAAGTTACATGAAACCTCTAATGCCTTTTCAACATTTGTAGGACCATGACTTCCTGGATATATCCAACATACAGGAGCAAAGCTCTTACCAAATGTTTCTGGATGTACATTAAATTTACCAGTAGCATTTACAACTGTATCTGGTTTTATTACTCCCTCTTGAAGTCCAACCAATGCAGTTAATGGCTTAAATATTGATCCTGGTGGTAATGTACCAAGTGTAGCATAATTATAAAATGGTTTTGGATATAAATCATATGGATCTGTTCTATATCCATTTTTATCTTTAGGGAATAAATCATTTACTGATTTATGTACACCTGTTTTCTTTATAAGTTCTTTCCCAAACTTTTCAAGATTAGGTGAGAAATATTCTTCTGTTTGTTGCTTTGTAAGCTGTCCAGGAATTGCAAAAAGATTTGGATCAAAGTCTGGATAGCTTGTAAGCGCAAGTATCTTTCCAGTTTTAACATCTACAGCTAACGCTGCTCCTCTAGTTGCATTTGGGAATACATTTCCACTTGAATCTGAAGTTCCTGTTCTTACCTTATCTATAGTATCTTTTAAAGCTTGTTGCATTGCATATTGAACATTTTTATCAATTGTTAAATTTACAGTGTTACCTGGGTAAGATGATAATTTAAATAGCTCTTCTGTAATTCTACCTTCTGAGTTAACTTTAACAGTTTTACCACCTTTAACACCTTTTAATTCATCTTCAAAAGCAGATTCAATACCCGCCTTACCTATAAGATCTGTTGAAGGGTCATAACCTTTTAATTTATAGTCTTCTTCTAATGAACTATCAATTTGACCAACATATCCAAGTACAGCTGAACCTAACTTTCCATAAGGATATTCTCTAACTGGTTGAAGTTCAACTCCTATCCCTGGCAAATCATTAAGTTTTTGATAAATTATAAAAGCTGTATCTTTCTTTATATTACTTGCAATAGTTACAGATTTATATCCTTTAAAACTTTGCATTTTAATCGCATCTTTTACAACCATATAATTTCTTATATCATCTAATGAATAAGATTTTAAAATTAAATCTGTTAATTGCTTTCCATTCATATTTTGATATTGTTCTTTTTGCTCCTTTGATGGCTCGGGATTAATAAGACTTATCATATCGTAACTTTTTACTAAATAATAAAAAGCTTGTTCTGGAGTTACATTAATTAACTCTTTATCAATTTTTGCAATTTGATCATCAGTTAAATCATCACTATTAATTTTTAATTCTTTTTGAATTTCTTCATTCATTCCTCTATCTTTTAGGAATCTAAGTTTTTCATATTGTTGTGCATCTGGTGATGAACTCTTATAAGCAAAGTAAAAATTACCTTTATCATCTATCTTAAGTAATAAATCATCTTGAACAGATTCTCCATTTTCTTTAAGAATATCAAATATTGTATCCATTGTTTTATAAAAGTTCTTTTGTGCATTATCAGTTGTTGTATATGTTAATGTATAAGTTTGCCTATTTGTTGCAAGTACATTCCCATTCTTATCTAATATTTCACCTCTAGGTGCTTTTTCAGCAATAAACCTAACAGCATTTTGATTTGCTCTATCTTCATAATCATCATGCTTATACACTTGTAAGTATGCTAATCTAACACATATAGCTGAAAATATTACAATCATTATTATAGTAAGAACTGCATATCTGGAAAGTTTTTTCTTTTTTTGTTTTGGCTTATTAACTATCATCTAAACCTCCATTTATCATTCACATCTTCAGTATTTGAAAGTTTTAAAACATACTTATATGCTATAAATGCTATTACAGAATTATATAATGCTACTATAAGAATATTATTAATTGGAGCACTAATTTTAAGTAAATGCATTATTACAAATATAACTAAGTGCTTCACTATAGTTGCAGCAAATACTATTGCAACTGGAACAATTTTTTTACTTTTAAAAATTCCATTTCCTATATAAGCAACTATTAAACATATAACCATGTTAACTAAAGCATTTACCCCAATTCCATTTGAAAAAAATATATCTTGCAGTATTCCACTTACAACACCGATAAATAAAGCTTCACCATATCCATTTATAAGTGAATATATAACTGCAAATATAAATAATAAGCTTGGAAATGCCCCCCATATACTTAAAAAAGGCATTAATGAATTATCAAGTATAAGTAAGAGTAGAGATATTAAAACTAAAATTAATTTTTTCATATCATCACCTCTTAATATTTAATATCACGTTTATCTTTTGGAACTACAATAAATAATTCTTCAAGCTTATTAAAATTAACTTCCGGTTCTATGACAGCATTTTTCATTACATTTACCTTGTCTTCTTCAACTGACTTAACAGTACCAACTACTATATCTTTTGGATATATTTGTCCAAGTCCTGATGTAACTATTTTATCCCCTGCCTTTACATCTGAATTCATAGGTAAATTTTCAACTTTAACTATTGATTTATCAACTGATTCTCTATAACTTCTAAGTATACCTGTATTTTCTTTTGTTCTACTAACCTTAACACTAACAGCAACATCTTCATTTAAAATTGTCTTTATTATTGACCAATTACTGCCAACTGAAGTTACTTGACCTACTAATCCATCAGCAGCTATAACTATCATACCTTTTTCTATTCCATCATTTTTTCCTTTATCTACAATATAACCATCTAATATATTTCCACCGCTATATCCTATTATATTTGTAGCAATATAATCGTAGTCATTTCTAGAATCTTTAAAATTTAAAACTTTTCTAAGCTCATCATTTTCTGATTTTAATCCTGAATATGATAATATTTCTTTTTTTAGATTAGCATTTTCTTGAGTAAGTCTCTTATTTTCTTCTTTTACTGTGGAAAAATTTAAACATAAATCTACAAAGTCTTTTACCTTTGTATTAACTGTATACGCAATTTTTTGTATTGGATTTAAAGCCGCTCCTGCACCACTTTCTACTATACCTTTATTAGGTTCATTAAACGTAAAAATAATTAACCCTAAAAATGTAACTGACAGTACTATTATAGTAACTGTCAGTTTGTTGTTAAGACGCTTCATGTTCTTATCTGTCTTCCTTGCTTATTTTGTCGAAATCTTCTAAAGCCTTTCCAGCTCCTAGAACAACACAATCTAATGGTGTTTCAGCTATATGTACAGGCATATTAGTTTCTTTAGTTATTAAAATATCTAATCCCTTAAGCATAGCGCCTCCACCTGCTAACATTATTCCTTTTTCCATTATATCTGCTGCAAGCTCAGGTGGTGTTTTTTCAAGAGTTGTCTTTATTGATTCTATTATTGCATATACAGGCTCTTTTAAAGCTTCTCTAACTTGTGCTTCTGTTATTTCTATAACCTTTGGTAGTCCTGTAATTAAGTCTCTACCCTTAATTTCCATAACTTTTTCTTCATCATCAATCTTGTAAGCTGATCCGATTTCCATCTTAACTTGTTCAGCTGTTCTTTCACCTATCATTAAATTAAATTCTTTTTTAACATAAGCAATTATTGATTGATCTAACTCATCTCCAGCAACTCTTAATGATTTACTTGTAACTATTCCACCAAGTGAAATAATAGCAACTTCAGTAGTACCGCCTCCGATATCAACAATCATGCTTCCTGTTGGTTCACTTACTGGAAGTCCTGCTCCAATTGCTGCTGCCATTGGTTCTTCCATAAGTATAACTTCTCTTGCTCCTGCAAGTTTAGTAGCTTCTTCGATTGCTCTTTTCTCAACTTCTGTTACTCCTGATGGATAACATACTATTATTCTTGGAGCCTTAAATGCGCTCTTGCTTGCTGCCTTTTCTATTAATGATTTAATCATTGTATGTGCAACATCAAAGTCTGCAATAACTCCATCTCTAAGTGGTCTTATTGCAACTATATTTCCTGGTGTTCTACCAATCATCATTTTTGCTTCTGTACCAACTGCAAGTGGCTTTCTTGTAGTGCTATTTATAGCAACAACTGAAGGTTCTCTAAGTACTACACCTTTACCCTTAACAAATACAAGAGTATTGGCAGTTCCTAAATCTATACCCATGTCTTTACTAGTTCCGAAAAATCCCATTTTTCATTCCCCTTTCGATTATAAAATTCCTTTTTCTTTTAAGCTTACATAAATATTTCTACCAATTACTACGTGGTCTATAAGTTTTATACCTATAATTTCACCACACTCCTTAAGTCTAATAGTAACCTTAATATCTTCATCACTTGGAGTTGGGTCTCCTGACGGGTGATTATGACATATTATTATTGAAGCCGCGCTATTTCTTATAGCTTCATTAAAAATTTCTCTTGGATGTATAAGTGAAGAATTTAAACTTCCCTTAAAAACATCTTTAATCTTTATTATTTCATTTTTTGTGTTAAGTATTATAAGTTTTAACACTTCTTGATTAAATGTACCCATCTCTCCATACAACATACTTGCTACATCATTTGGAGAGGTAACTCTCTTAAATTCATTAAAAGATTTGTAAGTGTTAAATCTTTTAAAAAGTTCCGCAATTGCAATCATTTGGGAAGCTTTTGACTCTTTTACGCCTTTTATTTCTGTCATTTCCTTTATTGATGCATTTAAAATACCATTTAAGCCATTAAATTCTGAAATTATTCTTTGACTTAAAGACAATACATTTTCCCCTTTAGTTCCAGTTCTAAGTATTATTGCTAGTAACTCTGGATTACTCAAAGATTCTGCACCATATCTTAATAGTTTTTCTTTAGGTCTTTCATTTTCAGGCATATCTAATATTTTAAGGTAATTATTCAAGTTTTACACTCCTTGCTTTATTAGAATACCCATCCCCATAAAATTACATTAATTTTTTAAGCATTTTATATGTCCCATTAAGGGGTAACCCAACTACGTTATAGTAACATCCATTTATTTTTTCTACAAAAAGTCCACCCTTATCTTGTATCCCATAAGCACCTGCCTTATCTAATGGACTTCCGCTATTTATGTATTCTGTTATTATGTCACTTTCAACCTCAGAAAAAGTTACCTCTGTTTTAAAACTTTCACAAAGTATTTCTCCAGTTTCATTATTTATTATACAAACACCTGAATAAACTTCATGAGTATTACCACTAAGGTTACTTAGCATTTTAAAGGCATCCTCTTTATCTTTTGGTTTTCCTAAGATGCTACCATTAAAGAAAACAACTGTATCAGCAGATATTATTATATTTTCTTTTGAAACTTGTTTTGAAATAGCCTTACCTTTTCCAAGTGCTAATTCTTTAACATAGTTATTAACATCTCCATTAAAATTAATAGACTTCTCATCAAAATCACTAATTTTAATTTCAAAATCTTTAATTATTCTTTTTAATAGTTCCTGTCTTCTAAGAGACGCTGATGCTAAAATAACTTTCATAATATCCCTCTTTTAAACTACCTTTTGGTATATTATACAGTTATAAACCTAAATATGTAATTACTGTAATTTTTTCCAAACGCAATATTAGGTGTAGTAATACATCACTACACCTAATATAGTTTATCATTTTATAACATCATAAACAAGTAAAAAACTATTATTAAAATAGAATTAATTTTTTTTTAAGATTTGCTTATACTCTATGTTTTATAAGGATTTTATATATAAACTCTAAGGACTTCTCAGCACCTTTTCTATCTAATTCATTTGGTAATTTTTCTATATATTCTCTTAACAATTTTAGTTCATTATTTTCTTTATCAATCTTTTTACTTTCGAATAGTTTTTTAGTCCATTCTTTAAATTCTGTTGTTTTTATACTTTTAACATCCTTATTTTCTAAATTATTTATTATCTTCATAAATCCTGTAAGAATTTCATAACTAACTAAATCATTTTTATCATTATTATTGTAATTGCATTTAATCTTTACATTGGCTATTCCCTTTTTAGTTAATTCATCACTTATTTTATTTGCTTCAGGTTCCAAATATATTCCTGCTATAACTCTAAATTTTTTATTTTCTTCTATTATAAATTTATTATAACTTGATGGTATTTCCTTTAGAGCACTTTGTGCATTTTCCTTTTTTCCATAATATCCACATTGTATCATGAATATTTCCTTACCTTTTATGTTTTCAACTTTAGCTTCAGATTCATTATTTGTTTTATCTTCTGAAGTTCCTTCAGTATTTTCAACCTTATTTTTACTATCATTTTCTTTTTCATTGCTTTTATCTTCACTGTCTACTTTAGCGTTTACCTCAGCATTTCCTCCACTTCCATCTCCTTTAAATATAATAGGTCCTAGGAATAAACCAACAACTACTGCAATTAGTATAACAACAAGTGACATTATTAAAAAATTGCTATTATTATTTCTTTTATTTCTTTTTTTCGGTTTATAATTATATCTTGTGTATCCCATCTTATCCCTCCTAAAATATTACTTTATTAAAATATATTAAGAGGTTTCTTATAATATTCATTATGTAAAAAAATCTTCACTTATTTAAAAGTGAAGATTTTTTTATAATTTTATTATTTTATTGCTTTTAAAATGTTTAATAAATAATCCCAAACATGTTGAACTGATTTTATACTCATATGCTCATCTGGAGTATGAACATCATAAAGATTTGGACCAAAGCTTATCATATCTATATCTCCTAATCTTTCTTTAAATAATCCACATTCTACCCCTGCATGAATTGCAATTATTTTTGGTTCCTCATTATACATTTTCTTATAAACATCAATACAAATTTCTCTTATTTTTGATTCACTGTTATATTCCCAAGCTGGATATGGAGCTACTGTTTCAAAGCCTCCACCTAACATTTCTGTCATAGCTTTGCTTCTTAAAACTATTTCATCTTTTAATGTAGCAACTGAACTTCTAACAGCACTCTTAAATATAACTTTATCTCCTTCTGTCATTACTACTCCAATATTAGTTGAACTTTCAGGTAATCCGTGTATTTCTTTGCTCATTGTATTTATTCCATTTGGATAAATATATAAAAGATTTATAATATTCTCTGTGCATTTTTTATCAAAAGTTTTATTAACTCCTTCATAATCAATAGCTTCTATAGTAATTCCAGGATCTTGAATTCTTAATTCATGTCTAAACATTTCTTCAAATTCTTTAATAGTATTTTTAACTTCTTCTAATTCAGTTTTATTTACTGTTAATATAGCATCAGCTTCTCTTGGAATTGCATTATCTTTTGAACCACCTTCAATTTGTACAAGTCTTATGTCAAATTTTTCACTAAGATTTTTTAATAATCTCGCCATAAGTTTATTTGAATTTCCACGGCCTTTAGTTATTTCTTGACCTGAATGTCCACCTTTTAGACCTCTTATTTTAATTTCTAATCCTACATGATTTTCTAATACTTCTTCCCAATTTATAGTCATTGATGCGTTAGTTCTAACTCCACCCGCACAACTTACTAATATTTCTCCTTCTTCTTCTGAATCAAGATTTAATAATATTTTTCCATCAATATGTTCAGGTGATATATTCATTGCACCTGTCATACCTGTTTCTTCATCTGTAGTTAATAGTAATTCTAGGCTTGGATGTTCTATAGTATCATCTGCAAGTATTGCCATTCCATAAGCTACTGCTATACCATTATCAGCTCCTAGTGTTGTACCAGTTGCATATATATTATCTCCATCAATTCTTAACTTTATTGGATCTTTTGTGAAATCATGTTCTGTATCTTTATTTTTTTCACAAACCATATCCATATGTCCTTGAATTATTACTCCTGGAGCGTTTTCATATCCTTTTGTGGCAGGTTTTTTAATTACTATATTTAAAGCTTCATCTTGTATTACTTCTAATCCAAGATTTTTAGCAAATGAAACTAAATAATCACTTATTTGCTTTTCATTTCCTGAACCTCTTGGAATTTGTGATATTTCCTCAAAATACTTAAACACTAATTTTGGTTCTAAGTTTTCTAAAACTGACATCATTTATCATCCTTTCCATATTTTTTATGATAAAATTATATTGTGAATATAATTTTAGTATATCACAGTATATTATTTAAATTTTAAACTAAATAATAACTTTTTTAAATTAGTTATTACAAATATTCACATAATAAATTAGTATACTTTAATATTTATTAATAACATATTTGCGAGGTGATTTTTATGCAAAAAACTAAAATGATTTTTACTATTGGTCCTGCAAGTGATTCAAGAGAAGTTTTAAGTGAATTTATGAAAATAGGCATGAGTGCTGCAAGACTTAACTTTTCTCACGGAACTCATGAATCTCATAAAGAAAAAATTGATTTAATTAAAAGCTTAAGAGAAGAATTAAAAACCCCAACAGCTATAGTTCTTGATATTAAGGGTCCTAAAATAAGAACTCATAACTTCAAAAATGATGGTGTTGATTTAAAAGAAGGTGATAATTTTTCATTTATATGTGGTGAAGAAATTTTAGGTGATGAAAATAAATGTTCAATTACTTATGACGAACTTTATAAAGATGTAAAACCAGGCGGTACTATACTTGTTGATGATGGGCTACTTTCCTTTAAAATCAAGGAAATTAAAGGAAAAACTATTAACTGTATAGTTGAAGTTTCAGGAACTATAAAAAATCATAAAGGTGTAAATGTTCCAAATGTTAGTATAAACTTACCTTCTGTAACCGAAAAAGATAAAGAAGACATAATATTTGGTTGTCAAACTGGAGTTGATTTTATAGCCGCATCTTTTATTAGAAAAGCTTCAGATATTTTAGATGTTAAAAATATCTTAAAAGAACATGGTGGAGAACACATAAAAGTAATTGGTAAAATTGAAAGTCAAGAGGGAGTTAATAATATTGACTCAATAATTGAAGTAGCTGATGGAATAATGGTTGCTCGTGGTGATATGGGTGTTGAGATACCAATAGAAAAAGTTCCAATAATTCAAAAGCAAATAATTAAAAAATGTAATAAAGCTGGAAAAATAGTTATTACAGCAACGCAAATGTTAGATTCAATGATTAGAAATTCACTTCCAACTAGAGCTGAGGCTTGCGATATATGTAATGCTATATTTGATGGAACTGATGCAATTATGTTAAGCGGTGAAAGTGCTTCTGGTAACTTTCCTTTAGAAGCAGCAAGAACAATGGCAAAAATAGCTAAGGAGACAGAAGAAAACTTAGAATATGATTTTATAAATTCCAAAGTTGAGCCATCTGACCTTTCATTTGCTGATGCCATAAGCTATTCAGCTTGTAGAACTTCAAATGCTGTAGGTGCAGAAGCTATAGTTGCTGCAACTCAAAGTGGCGCTACTGCAAAGTTAATTGCAAAATATAGACCTAAAGCTCCAATTATTGCTATAACTCCTTTTGATTATGTAATGAGAGGTCTAGCTTTAGATTTTGGTGTATTCCCTGTTAAATGTAAAATGTTTAATACTACAGATGAAATATTAGTTGAAGCTAAGAAAGTTGCTAAAACTTTTGATTTTGTAAAAGAAAATTCAGAAATAATAGTAGCAGCTGGTATGCCAACAACTCATACAGGCGGTACTAATATGTTAAAAATAGAAAAAATTTAATTAAAATAATATATAAAAAGATAGCTGAATATATAATTTTTCAGCTATCTTTTATTTACAAATATAATTTAATACTTAAATTAATATATGTTTTAATTAAAAATTATACTTAATTTTATTATTTATAATCATTTAAAATAAATCTTTAAATAAATCTCCAAGTGTTACTCCTTCATCATTGTCATCAACATATTGAAGATATTCTTTGCTCTTTTCAGTTGCATCTTTTATGCTTAAAGCTAATTTCTTTTCATTTTTATCAACATTTAAAACTTTAACTTTGACTTTTTGACCAACCTTTAATACTTCTTCAGGTTTCGCTATGTGTTCATCAGTTATTTCTGTTATATGAACTAATCCTTCTATTCCTTTAAACACTTCAACAAAAGCTCCAAAGCTTGTAAGTCTTACTACCTTACCTTCTAAAGTATCACCAATTTTTAGTTCATCTCCATGTAAAGTCCATGGTTCTTTAGCTACATCTTTTAATACTAATGATAACTTTTTATTTTCTAAATCTACGTTTCCAATGTAAACTTCAACTTCATCATTTACTTTTACTACATCTTCAACTCTCTTAACTCTTTCCCAAGCTAAATCATTTATATGAACTAAACCTTGTATGCCTCCTATATCAACGAAAGCCCCATATTTAACAGTTTTTTTAACTATACCTTTTCTTTTTTCACCACTTTTTAATTCTTTCCATAAAGCATCTTCTTTTTTCTTATGTTCTGCTTCTTCAATAACTCTTCTTGAAGCAACTATTCTATTATTATTAAAATCTAATTCTATTATTTTAACATCTAAATCTTTTCCTATTAAAGATTTTAATTCTATTCTTTCTCTTGAAGCTTGTGATGCTGGTATAAATACTCTTACTGAACCAAAGTATGAAACTAATCCACCCTTTACTTCTTCTTTAACTTTTACAGTTAATATCTCGTCATTTTTAAAAGCATTTTTTATTGCTTCTCTTTCTTCTTTTAATAATGCTCTTTTTCTTGAAAGACTTACAAAGCCTTCCCCATCATTTGGTGAAAGAACAACTACATTTATTTCATCTCCAGGCTTTACAACCTCCATTGGATTTTCATCATTATTTGTAAGTTCTTCTCTAGTTATTACTCCATCAAAGGCATATTTTATATCAACTGTAACTTGTTTATCGTTAACATCGATTACCTTACCATTTAATATATCACCTTTATTAATTCTTTTAACATCATAAGATTCTAATAATTGACTCATATTGTTTTCATTTGTCATATAAAATCACTCCTTCTATTTCCCCACATATAATCTAATTTTAATCCAATGATAATTCTAATACAAGAAAAATAGCTAAATTATAAGATATTATTTAAACATTAAATACACAAATTCATATAATATATAGTATTACTTATTGTGGGGGACTATATGAAATTATTAAAAAAATTTAATCTTTTAAAAAATTCCTCATTAAAAAAATATGAAGAATTAATTGAAATGAAAAATATTTTAGATAATTATTCAAAAGATTTTGCTAATCTATTAGATAGACTTTCAGACCTTGAGCTTGACCTTGAATTTCTTGAAGACATATATGTTGAATATGAAACTAAAGTTACATTAGCAATAAAAAAAGATAATATTAAACTTGCAAAAAAGGCCCTTCAAAAAAAGTTGATGGCTTATAACGACTTTCTAGAGCTTAAAAATTTAGTAAGTCACATTTATTATTGTAAATATAAAATACACACTTTATTAGAAAAATTTGAAGTTGAATATTCTAATATAGTATTTAATTATGAAAATAATAATTCAAAAGAACTTTCTTCCTGTATTAAAAAATTTTCAAAAATTGAATCTAATTTGTCAGAAGAATTCAAAAAAATAAATGATGTTCCTGAATTTATACCTACTGAATTTAACTTAGATAAAGAACTTAAAAAGTATATTTAATAAAAAAGGCTACAATTTTTAAGTAGCCTTCTTTTAGTATAATTAAATTTCTTTAGCTTCTATTAAATCATATCCAGCATCATCAATTATTTCATTAATTGATTCTTTAGTTAAATCACCATATACTATAGCTTCTCCAACCTTTACTTCATAACCTTTTACTCTTGGATCTCCTGCAAATGCTTCCTCAACATTTTTAACACATTTTTCGCATCCCATTCCATCAATTTTAATTTCAAACTTTGCCATAATAATCACTCCTTAAATTTTATCCCTTTATAATATTTTAACTTTTAATTGTTAACTCATTAAAACTTTGGTTTAAATTTTTTAAGTCTTAATGCATTTAATAAAACAGAAACTGAACTTAAGCTCATTGCAAAGGATGCAACCATTGGATTTAAAAGAGGACCTCCAAAAGCATATATTACTCCCATTGCAAATGGTATACCTAATACGTTATACCCAAATGCCCAAAATAAATTTTCTTTTATATTCTTTATTGTTGCTCTACTTAACTGTATTGCTGTAACTACATCTAAAATATCACTTCTCATAAGTACAATATCTGCTGATTCTATGGCAACATCAGTACCTGAACCTATAGCTATACCAATTTCTGCAGTTACAAGTGCCGGTGCATCATTTATTCCATCACCAACCATAGCAACTTTTTTATCCTCTAATTGTAACTCTTTAACTACATTTGCTTTACCTTCAGGTAATACATCTGAAACTACTCTATCTATTCCAACTTGTTTAGCAATAGCTTTTGCAGTTTTCTCATTATCCCCTGTTAACATTACAACTTCAATTCCCATATTATGAAGTGCTTTAATAGCTTTCTCACTATTTTCTTTCACAGTATCTGCTACAGCTATAATTCCAATTAAAATTCCATCTATAGCTATAAACATTGGTGTCTTTCCACTACTTGCTAAGTTATTTGCTTTTTCCTCTATAAAATTAATGCTTATATTGTTTCTATTCATAATTTTTTTATTTCCAATTGAAACACATTTATTATTAATAGTTGCATTTATACCTTCACCTGGTATTGAATTAAATTCTTGTATAGAAGGTAATTCTATTTTTTTATATTCTGCTTCTTTAACTATTGCATCTCCTAAAGGATGCTCCGAACCTTTTTCAGCAGCAGCTGCAAATTTAAGAATTTCATTTTCATCAAAGTCTTCTGTAATTTTAATTATATCTGTAACCTTTGGTTTACCTTCTGTAATAGTGCCTGTTTTATCAAATACTATTGTGTTTATTTTGTGTGCTTCTTCAAGTGCTATACCACTTTTTATTAAAACTCCATTTTCTGCACCTTTACCTGTACTTACCATTATCGCTGTTGGTGTTGCTAATCCAAGAGCGCATGGACAAGCTATTACAAGAACAGAAATTAATATATTAAGAGAAAATTCTAAATCTTTATTTCCAATAAAATACCAAACTAAAAAAGATACTACTGATATAGCAATTACTGTAGGAACAAAATATCCTGATATTATATCAGCAAGCTTTGCAATTGGTGCTTTAGTTCCTTGAGCTTCTTCAACTAAACTTATAATTTGTGATAATACCGTATCATTCCCTACTTTTGTTGCTTTATATTTAAACATTCCATGTTTATTTATACTAGCACCAAAAACCTCATCACCAACAGATTTTTCTACTGGAATACTTTCACCTGTAAGCATTGCTTCATCTATAGTTGTAGTTCCTTCTATAACTATTCCATCAACTGGTAACTTTTCTCCTGGTTTAACTAAAATAATATCTCCAACTGAAACATCATCTATGTTAACTACTCTTTCTTTTCCATCAACTAATATTGTTGCAGTCTTTGGTGCAAGTCCCATAAGTTTATTTATAGCCTCTGAAGTTTTACCTTTTGTAAGTGCTTCTAAATATTTACCAAGACTTATAAAAGCTATAATCATGCCTGCTGATTCAAAATACAAATGATGAGCAAAATGATGTTCCCCGTATCCAATTTTAATTAAAGCATACACACCATATAAAACTGATGCAGAACTGCCTAATGCTATAAGTGTATCCATATTAGGATTTAAATGAATTAAATTTTTAAATCCATGTATAAAAAAATCTCTTCCTACAATAATTACTACTGATGCTAATATAAGTTGAATAAATGCATAATTAAATGGATTATTGTTTGGATTTATAATATTAGGTACAGGTAATCCCATCATAGGTCCCATTGATATTATTACTAATGGTATTGCAAATATAGCTGACCATATTAATCTATTTCTTGCAGATTTTATTTTTTGATCACTATCATTTTTTAAATTTTTATTTTCATTATCATTTAATTCTACTGCTTCGTAACCAGCTTTTTTAACAGCATCTTCAATTTCTTTTGATGAAAGCTTTTTATTATCATATTTAACCTTCATATTAGATGTAGCTAAATTCACTACTACATCATCAACTCCATCTATCTTTCTAACAATTCTTTCAACACGTGCTACACAAGATGCACATGTCATTCCATTAACCTTAAATTTACTTTCTCTTTTATTTTTATCATTTATCTTTTCTGCACCATATCCAGCCTTTTCAATCTTTTTTACAATATCTTCTGGTGAAATTACACTTTTATCATATTTTATATTTGCTTTTTCAGTTGCTAAATTAACAGTAGCTTCTTCTATTCCATTCATCTTATTTAAAATTTTTTCCACTCTTGATGAACATGATGCACATGTCATTCCACTTATTTTATAATTTTCATTAATAATATTTTTGTTTCCTAATTCTTTAGCTTCATATCCAGCTTTCTTAACCTTTTCCTCTATATCATTAGAAGTAACTTTATCTTCATCAAAATTTACTATCATTTTTTCTGTTGCTAAATTTACAACAGCATTATCTACACCATCCATCTTGTTTACAACTTTTTCAACCCTCGCTGAACATGATGCACATGTCATTCCACTTATTTTAAATTCCTTTTTCACTTTATACCTCCTTACAAATTTCAATAATTATTTATCAATTAATTTTGTAAGTATTTTTATTATTTCTTCTATTTTAATGTCCTTTTCTTCTTCACTAACTAAAGCTTCTTTAACACAATGATGCATATGCTGTGTTAATATATGCTTATTAGCTTTTTTAAGAAGACCTTGTGCTGCTATTATTTGATTTGAAATATCAACGCAATATCTCTCATCTTCTATCATTTTTATAATTCCATCTATTTGTCCCCTACAAGTTTTTAATACTTGTAATGCTTTCTTCTTATCATCATTCAAAACAATCACTCCTTACCCCCTCCCAATAGGGGTGTATTATATTTTTATAATACTCCTTCATTTATTTAATGTCAATTTATCTTTTTTATTCATATTATTTATAAAAATAGAGCTGTTTTAAAAAAACAGCTCTAAAAATTTAATCTTCTTTAATTTCTAATTCATTATAACAATAATTTATTATATCACTTCTTTTTATTATACCAATAAATATTCCTTCATCATCAACAACTGGAACAAAATTTTGATTAACTGCAAGAGATATAAGACTTTGAATATCTGAATTTATCGAAACACTTTTATGTGCTCTTCTAGTCTTTATATCCTTAACCTTTACACTTTCTGTATTTTTAAAATTAAGATCAGGAGTATTTTTTAATTTCCATAGTAAATCTCCTTCAGTTAATGTTGAAACATATCTTCCATGCTTGTCCAGTAACGGGATTGCTGTATAACCATGGTGCTCCATTCTCTCCATAACTTGTCTCATTGTTGATTCTTGATTTTCATAAACTACTTCATTCTTAGGAGTAAGAAAAAATGCTATATTCATAGTTATCCCTTTCCTTTTTAATATTTTAATTTAAATGTCTAAGTTTATTTTAACATAATTTATAAGCTTTGTTATAGAGCTCTTTCTTTCTTAAGAAAATATTTATCTAATTTATATGAATAATCTAAATATTCTTTTTCACTTATCATACTACTAATCTCAGAATATACATATTCTCCATGTAATGTTTTTTTCACTATTACTTCATTTACAATTGCATTATTGCATTTTGAGCACTTTCCAACAGAAATAAATCTCCATTTATTAGGCATATAATCAAAGTCTAGTTGTATTTTCTTATTGCACTTTGGACATAAAGAATTAATTTTTTCATTCTCTAAAATTAATTCTTCAACATTATTAATAGTAATAGCTGGCATATCATATATATCATCAATTATATAATTTTTAACTATTCTATAATTATATAAATTTTTAAAAACAAGAACAGTAAAGTTAGCATCATTTAAAGCATCATGTAAAAGTCTGCTATCAATTTTTATGTTTAATCTTTTTAAGGCATTTTTTAAACTTAAAGATTTTTTTGCACCCAATACTTTACTAGCATATTCTTGTATATCTAAATATTTTCTAATCCACTTTAAATCTTTAAAATTATGGTAATGTGCATTTATTATTATTTGTGCAATATCATCTTTTGCCCAAGAACAAACTATATCATCACCTATAAAGTCTTTAAGCTTACTCATAGCATCACTAAAGCTTAATCCATTTTCCAAATCCTTCTCTGTAATATTTGTTATATTTTTTATTTCAGGATTTAATATTGGTATTATGGAAGGCTTAATATACGCCTTAAACCTTCCAATAACCTTCATATATTTGTCTACTTTAATTGCACCAATTTCTATTATCTCATTTTTCACACTAATTTTATTTAACTCAGAATAATCATAAAATATATTTGGATAGTACTTTTTTATATTATTTAAATTATTAAATTCTAAGTCTATTATTACGTACCCCATATAAAATACCCTCTCTTATAAATATTAATTAAATTCTATACCAGCAAGTTTCATTAAATGTATTGCATTTTGAGTTTCACTTTTGCCTTTTCTAAGCTTATAATCAAACTTTATTTTATTATCCTCATAATACTCTCTAAAATTATAATTTTCTATTCGATTATCTATTTTTTCCAAATCACAAAGTTCTAAATCATGAGTTGAAACTAATCCAATAGCTCCACTATTTATAAGTTGCTTTATAAGCTCAGTAGCACCTATATGTCTATCTACTGAATTTGTTCCCTTAAATATTTCATCTAATAAAAAGAATACTTTCTCACCTCTTTTGCTGGCTTCTATAAGTATTTTTATTCTAAGAATCTCAGCATAAAATGATGAAATATTTTCTTCTAAATTATCTTTAGTTCTCATACATGTATAAACATTAAATATTCCACATTCAAATTCTTCACTAAATGTTGGTGCTCCTATATATGAAAGAATTAAATTTAAACCTATAGTTCTTAAAAAAGTACTTTTACCAGACATATTAGATCCAGTTATTAAAGTTACCTTTTTATTATTTGAAAGAGAATAGTTATTTCTAACAGCCTTTTCTCCTAACAACGGATGACCAATCATCTTACCTTTAACTTCTTTTTCCTCTAATATCTTAGGAAAATTCCAATTTTCAAAATCAAAATATAAATTTGATATACTACTTAAAGCATCTATATCGCTAATAACTTCAAGCCAACCTTCTAAATATTCTCTATTTTCTTCTCTCCATTCATTTACATTATCTATTATAAAAACATCTGAAAATATAAATAAATTTATTATTAAATAGTATGCATTACCAACACTATCTCCAATCCAATCTAATAAATTAGATAATTTTTTCATCTCTTCTCCACAAGAGCTACCTTTGTTATTTTTAAGCTTTGATTTAATATTAAGTAAATATGATGACTTAAATTCCTTTTTTTCAATCATATTTAATATTTCAGCATAAGATTTTATTGTATATTTAATTTCATTAAATACTACTAAATCTTCTTTATTTTCTCTTGTTAGCAACTTAATAACAATAAAGTTAATCATTAAAACTAATAATATATAAGTTGGTCTTATATATCCTATTATTGAAAAAACAATACTAGAAAAAGTTAAAATTATAAATAAATAAGCTATAATTTTTTTACTTATGCCTTTATTTGACTTTTCCTTGCTCCAATTTAAGAATATTTCCAACTCATTTATTTCTTTTTTCTTTAATTTAAAATTACGCTTCCCTTTTACTATTAGGTTCTGTCTCCACTTAATATCACTGCCTAATTCTTTTATTGCCTCTTGTCTATTTTCTATATCAATTTTATTTGGTAATTTATTAAGCTTTAAATACTTAACAAGCTTATCTCTTCCACCTTTTGTTATAGTATCATTTATTAATTGAAATAAAGAACTTTTCCCAAATATATCAATATCTGATACAAAAGGATGCTTATCTTCAATATATTCTGCTCCATTATCCTCTATTTCTTTAAACTTTCCAGTTACTCTCTTTAATCCTTTTTCGTTTATTTCTAAAAACATTTTTAAAGTTTCAAATTTATTTATAAGTTTATTGTGATACAAAACAATAATTATTCCTAAAATAACCAATATAACTTCTGATAGTATAAGTAAGTTAGTCTTATTTTCTTTATAAAAAAAATATCCACTACCTATAATTAACAATACTATTAAAAGTCTACTCCACCCAAATAAAGCTATATTTTTATTTAATTCTCTTATTTTAATGTTACTTTTTTCAATATTACTTTTATAATAATCTAAAGCTTTTATAAAGAACGCCTCCTTTTACAAAATTTCACATATATAATTATATCACATTACTTTAAAAAAAGGTTTGATTCACTATTTATTAGTAAAATCAAACCTTTATTGAATCAGTTTTATTCTAGTAAACTTTTATATATAACATCAAGGTCATATTCCATACCTTCTAAATATGTTTTATCATCTTCTTTTGATTCTAAAGTGTATATTTTTTCAACTTTAGCTCCAGCTTCTCTTGCTAATGTTTCAGACTCTTTTGGTGATGCTAAACTTTCTGAAAATACTGTTTTTATGTTATTTTCTTTGCAATACTTAGCAAGATTCTCTAATGTCTTTGGAGTAGCTTCTCCATCAGCATATAAATCACTTATAGATTTTTGTTTTAATCCAAAATCTCTACAAAGATATCCAAAAGCAGCATGACCAGTTACAAAATCTTTATTTTTAAGTTTTTCAAATTTTGGTTTATATTCATTATACAATTTATTGAATTTTACCTTTAAATCTTCATAATTCTTTTGATAAAAATCTTTATTATTTGGATCTTTTTCTATTAATGCATTTTTTATGTTATTAGCTTGAACCTGTGCCTCTTTTAAACTAAGCCAAACATGCGGATCTATCTTATCCCCATCTTTTATTACCTTAACATCTTTACTTGAATCCACCATAAGTGTTTTGCTATCTTTTAATTGACCCTTAACTTGATCTAACCAATGCTCTAAACCTAAACCATTATATACAAAAACATCACTTTCTGTAAGAGTTTTTAAATCAGTTGGTTTTAATTCAAAATCATGTGGTTCTTGACCTGGACCAACTAAAGTTAATATATTAACCTTATCTCCACCAATCATTCTTGTAAATTGCTCTAACGGATAAATTGAAACTACAACACTTAACTTTCCATCTTTTTTAATTTCATTAGATTTCTCACCAGAACATCCAATCAATCCTATAGTCAAAAGCAGTACGGAAATTATACCTATAATTTTTTTCAAATTCTACACCTCATTTGCATATGATTTGCATTTGCATAAAATCATATTAATATAATTTCCCAGTAATGTCAATTCTAAATATTTATAAAGTTTGCTTTAATTTCTTTATTTTTAATAATATTTTTATCAATTGATTGACATGAAAATATTATTGTTTGAGCAAAATTCATATCATTTATAACATCTATTGCTCTTTCCCTTCTTATGTCATCATATTGAACAAACGAATCATCAAATATTATAGGAACTTTTTTATTTTTAAATATTAATTGTATAAAAGCTATCCTAAGAGCTAAATATAACTGATCATTCGCCCCATTACTTAAATATTCTCCGGGAAATATGTTTATTTTGTCTCTTACTGTCATATTATAGTCTTCTCCAAGCTTAACTTCTGAATATTTATCTAAAGTTAATTTTTTAAATATCTCTAATATTTTTTTATTAAGCGCTGGCCCAAAGCTTTCTCTTACTTCTCTTCCTGAAGCCTCTAAATTTTCTATTGCAACGTCTATAGCTTTTAATTTTTTATCTAAAATATTAATTTCTTCTACTATGTTTTCTAAATCTTCTTCTATATCTACTATATTTCTTTTACCTAAAAAACTAGTTTTTATTATATTTTCTAAATCTTTTATTTTCTTTTCTACTTCTATTAAAAGATTTGATTTCTCTTTTACTTCCCTTTCTATTTCTTCTTCTGAATTATATTTATAATTTATATTGCCATTTAATACATCTTTTATTTCTTCTTTTATCTCTTCAATATTTCTGTCTTTTAGTAATACTTTATATGTTTCATCAACGCTTTTTAATGAACTTTCTAATTCTTTCTTCTTTAAAATTTTATCTCTAAATTCTTTTAAATACATTTCTAAGTCTACTAATTGAATATGCTCTAAATCCATAACAGTTAATTTTTCTTTTATTTCTCTTTCTTTTTCTTTTAACTCTGATATTATTCTATCTAAATTTTCTTTCTTGGAATTATATTCTATATTCAATAAATTTAAATTGTTTTTTATTTTATTATATTCATCAAGCTCTAAGTAAATTTCTTCTAAATTATCACAATTACAAAGTTTCATTATTGATGAAAGTATTTTTTCATTTTGTTTGTATCTATCTTCATCTTTTTCAAAAGATAAATTATCTAGTTGTTTTTTTCTCTCTTCAATTCTTAATTTTGATTGGCTTTCTGCAACATAAAAACTTTCTAATGTATTTATAGCCATTAACAGATTTTTGTAATTATTACATTTTATTAATTTTACATATTCATTTAATTGCTCTTCAATATTTTTGATTTCACTATTCAAATTATCAACAACTTTTTTACTTTCTAAACCACTATTCACATTATTTAATGAATTATTACTAATTAAAATAATTACTATTCCTAATACTATAAATATTGCAAATATTACATATAAAAATATATTGTTTATTGATGCTATATTGATACCAATTAATACTCCACTTATTGCTGATAATATAAATCCTAGTTTCCTCTTGCTTTCTAATTTAGATTTTTCTATTAAAACTTTATCATCATAATTATCTGAATCCTCAACTAAATTTTTTACTTTATAAAGCTTTTCTTCATATTCTTTAAATAAATTTTTTACTTTATCTCTATGTGATATTAGCTTTAATGAATCTCCTAAAAACTTTTTCTTTTTATTTATCTTGTCCTCTTCTTCTTCAATAGATAACTTTAACTTCTTGTTTAATAAAGCTCTTTCTCTAAGACCTTCTTGTTCTGCATTTAACCTTATTAACTTTTCTTTTAATCCATCCTCCATTGAAGAAAATACTTCATATCTCTTTATTTTCTCACTTTCATCCTTTATTCTATTTTCTACTTCTTTTAATTCATACTCATTCTCATTTTTTATGTCTAAAAAAGTTAAATACTTTTTATTTTCTTCACTAAGTTCATTTATATATTTTTCATCTATTATTCCATTATTTCTTCTTAGTTCTGTTTCAATTTCCTTTTCTCTTCTTTTTAAATCTTCACTCTTTTTTAAGTAATTTGTTATTTCTCCATATTCTTTTTGAAGATTAATTTTCTTTAAGTATTTTTTAAATAATTCTAATTTCTCTATTTCTTCTCTTAACTTTTTTCTCTCTTCTTTTTTATTTATTAATTCATTCTCATTAATTAAGTTAGATTCTGAAATTTTATAAGCTTCATATCTTTCTTCTATGACATTATTATATCTTTCTTTTAATATATCAAGTTCACCATTTTTTCTTGTTGTAGTTAATTCTTTTCTAGTAAACTTAAGCTTTTCAATAGCAGAATATGCTGAAACCTCTCCTTCACCACAACCAAATATATCAATTATTTTTTGTATTATTTGTTCATCTTTATCCCTTGATACAACAACTCCAAGTTGAGGTATAAATAATGTCTTTAAAAATGTATTTGAGTTTACCCCTAAAAAATATGAGCCTGGCTCATCTTTATTTATATCTTTTACTTCTTCTCCAGTTAACTCATCATATATAATAGATACATCATCTTTTTTAGTTAAACCAAAACTTCTTTTAATGATATAATCTTTATTTTCATGTGATACTATAAGCTCACCTTGCATTTTTTCTCCTGAAAATGGCATATACTTTTTTCTTAAATTATTCTTTCCACCTCTAGAACTCCCAAATCCATATAACCAAATTCTTATAAAATTCTGAATTGTACTTTTCCCTTTTTCATTTTCACCATATAATAAATTTATTCCATTATTTAAATCTATTTCTCTGTCCTTAATCCCTCCAAAGGATTTAATTCTAATCTTTTTAATAATCATCCAAATTCACCTCATCTTCTGTCAAGCTTTGCAGTCCTATTTTTAAAGCAAGTTCTAATATTTCTAATTCTTCTCCACTTGCCTCAGATATTTTATTACTAATTTTTTTTACAAATATTCCTTTTGTTGAATGTTCATTTTCTATATCATCTATTTTAACTTTTATTTTTGTCTTATCTTTAATCTTTACAAAGTAAAATTCACTATCTAACTTTTCCTTTAATATTTTTTCATTTATCTTAAAACTTGCGTCAATTTCACCAACTAAATTTACTTTAAATATATTAATTTTCAAATCAAAATCTTTAAGTTCTTCTAAGATTTTTCTTTTTATTTCTCTATACCCAAATGCACCTTCTATATTTACATCCTTCTCTATATACTCTCTTTTACATGTTTTTTTAAAATTCAAATCAACATAACCTTTTCCTACATATCCGATTAAAATTCCCTTTGCACCTAATTCATCAAAACCTCTTCCTTGAGGACATCCACTATAAGCATAACTTGTTGTTCCAACCTTTTGCACTCCATTAAATTTATGCCTATGTCCAAGAGCTATATAATCTAATTTCGATTCTTCTATATCCTTTATTGTTATAGGATTATATTCATTTGTAGTTCCTTGATTTGATAATTCCCCATGAATCACAGCTATATTTATAAAATTTTTATCTATTTCTATATTTTTTAACATAGATTGTCCAACATAATTATCTTCAAAAGCTGCTCCATAAATATTAGTTTTTAACTCTTTTATAAAAACCTTTTCTAAAGAACTTTTAAAAACATGTACATTTTCCGGCCAATCAACTAGCTTATAAAACGATTTAAAGTTATAAGGATCATGATTTCCTGGACTTATAAAAACTTTTGTTCTTTTTAATCTCTTTAATTCTTCCTGTATAAAAATTAATGTACTTTTATCTAACGTATAATTATCAAATATATCTCCTGCTAACAGCATTATATCTACATTTTCTTCATTACATATTTTAATTATATTACTAAAAACTTCTTTTATTTCCTCTTTACTTTTATCTGCTAATTTATTTCTAAATTCTTTAAATGGTGTATCAAAATGTATATCTGCACAATGAAGTATTTTTACTTTTTCCATAATAAATCCACCTTTCTATTTAACGAACTTTTGTTCTCATTTTATCATACATTTTACGCAAAAAGAAAGAGGATGATTTACTAAAATCATCCTCTTGGCATTGAAATACGTATTCCTTAAATGGTGTAATTACAAAGAGTTACTTAAAACCCTTTCAGTAGGTGTTTACTTTAGAGAACTTTCGTATTCCTCTACCATTCTCTTAACCATTTCGCCACCTACGGATCCACATTGTCTTGAGCTTAAATCTCCGTTGTAATCACTAAATGGAACTCCTAATTCTCTAGCTACTTCATTTTTAAATGCTGCTAGACCCTTTTTAGCTTCTGGAACTATCACTCTATTTGACATAATTGATCCCTCCTCAGGCTTACGGTAATTGTAAAATAAATTTTAATTTATCTTACAATCATAGTTTATCCTGAGGATAAAATTTAATCCCAAGTAACTTTTTCCAATTACATTAATGCTTTAAACTTATAGCCCATTTTATTTAAGTCATTTATTTTATTTTCTAATTTATTATATTCTTCTTCATTAATTTTATTTAAATCTATATAAAAAGCTATATCTTGATTATTTAAATCAATTAAATCAATTTTTTCATCTATAATTTGAACATTATTTTTATCTAATATATTTTTAATATCTAAGTATTTTGGTATAATTGTATGACCATTTTTTTGCATTAAACCATAATACTGTTTATTTTCATCGTCAATTTGTTCATTTTCTAAAAATGTTAGTTTAATTTTTAATGAATTTGCAAAATCAATAATTTCAGGTACGTTCTTGTTTATATTTGCATCTTCTGATTGTACTATTACATACACACTAGATACATCCTTATCTTTTAATTTTTTTATTGATTTATATTCAGTATCTACAATAGTGTCAACAACATCATTTATTTTTTGTTCCTTATCCACACTTATAACTTCATGTTTTTCTGAAAGAATAACTCTAGTTTGAGTATGTATTATCCTATCTATAAAAATTATACTAACTAAAGTAACTACAAGAATTAAAATGCCCATTACAAATTTCTTCTTATTTTTACTCATATTCCCCCTCCTACATTGCTTCATAATTAAATTATACCATATTTTTTAATTAAATATTAATTTTTTTTCGATTATATTAATATTTTCTCTTTTTTGTTTTCTTTTTTGACAAATTAATTACATTTTAATATTTTTTTCTATATTTTCTAAAATTATAGGAGTTTTTTTAAATATATTTAATGTTTTACTTAAAATATTATTTATAACAACAAAAAAAGCACTTAGTTTCACTAAACTAAGTGCTTTTGGCAGGGGCAGTAGGACTTGAACCCACAACCAATGGTTTTGGAGACCACTACTCTACCAATTGAGCCATACCCCTAAGACGCTATTTATTTTATCATAAAATATTATGCTATGTCAATATTATTTTTTTGTAACAACATATTGTTAATTTTTATATTTTAGATTATAATATACTAAAATATTTTGATTATCAAAATATTTTAATTTCAAATTAAGTGAGGTGTTTAAATGAATATAAAACCCTTAAAAATAGGAGAATTAGTATCTAGGTTACCTATAATTCAAGGTGGAATGGGTGTTGGTGTATCTCTTTCTAATCTAGCTTCTGCTGTTACAAACGCAGGTGGCATAGGAATTATTTCTTCAGCTCAAATTGGATTTAAAGAAAGAGATTTTGAAAATAATCCTTTAGAAGCAAACCTTAGAGCATTAAAAAAACATATAAAATTAGCTAAAGAAAAATGTAATAACGGAATAATAGGAGTTAATATTATGGTTGCAACAAATGAATATGCAAGATATGTAAGAACTGCTATAGAATCTGGAATAGACCTTATTATCTCTGGAGCTGGCATGCCCACAACTCTTCCAAAACTCACCAAAGGATATAATGTAAAATTGGCTCCAATAGTCTCTTCACTAAAAGCAGCAAAAGTAATTCTTAAATTATGGGATAAACACGATAATATAGCACCGGATATGATTGTAGTTGAAGGACCAAAGGCCGGAGGACATTTAGGTTTTAAAAAAGAAGATATTGAAATTTCAAATGAAACTTTTGATGATACTATAAAAGATATAGTATTACATGTTAAAGATTATGAAATTAAATATAATAAATCTATTCCTATAATTGCAGCTGGTGGCATATTCAATGGTAACGATATAGTTAAATATTTAAATCTTGGTGCTTCCGGTGTACAAATGGCTACTAGATTTGTAGCAACAGAAGAATGTGATGCATCAAAAGAATTTAAAGAATCATATATAAATGCTACAAATGAAAATATCGGAATTGTTAAAAGCCCAGTTGGGATGCCAGGTAGAGCTATACTAAATTCTTTTGTAAATAAAACTTTAAATGAAAATATCAAAGTTACAAAATGTTATAATTGCTTAATACCTTGTAACCCTTCTACAACACCTTATTGCATAAGTAAAGCTCTTATAAATTCAGTTAATGGAGACTTAGAGAATGGTCTTATCTTCTGTGGTGAAAATGTAAGTAAAATTAAAAATATAACTACAGTAAAAAAATTAATGACAGAATTAGAAAACGAAATTAAAGCAATTTAAAAAAGGGAAGAATAAATTCTTCCCTTTTCTAATTACTTAATACTATATTTATTTTGTTAGATATAAATATAGTAATTTTATAGTATTTTCTAAAGCACTATAATGTGTTCTTTCCATTCCATGTGATGCATGTACTCCTGGTCCTATAAGTGCTCCTCTTATATTATTTCCACCTCTAAGCGCTGCCCCTACATCTGAACCATATCTTGGGTATATATCAATTACATAATTTAAATTATTTTCTTTTGAAAGATTAACTAATTCTGTTACCATATTATAATCATAAGGCCCACCTGAATCCTTTGCGCAT
>NZ_JAUNLM010000091.1 GCF_030532265.1 Clostridium sp.
TTAATCTTTCTTTTATCTCATCTAATATACCTTTTCTACTCATATTTTAACACCTTTCCATTATTTCCTTAACAAAACTATTTATTGTATTAAATTCACGCTCATATTTACCCTTTATTGTATTTTTACTTTCATCAAAATTAGATAAATTTGATATAATTGACCTATTTCCTATAACTGTATTAAATAACTTTGGTATATCACCATTATTACTTTGTATACTTAACGCTTCTTTTATAGTTGTATAAGGTTTATTATTTCTAAATCTGTTTATTATAACTCCAAGACCTTCTATAGAATAATTTTTATCTATCCTCTTAATTTCTCTAGACTTTTTATTAATCTTTTTTATTACTTGACTTAAACCATATGTTGATAATCTATCAGCAATTACAGGAATAATATAATACTGACTAAGATATATTCCACACATAGTTATTGCCCCTAAATTTGGAGGACAATCTACTAATATATAATCATATTCTTTCTTTAAATTTTTAAGTTCATTTTTTAGTATTGAAATTGAATTTTTTTCTTTATTTAACCATGAAACATCATCACAAATATCAATTAAATCTATACTAGATGGTAATATATCTAAATTTTCTATTCCTCCACCTATATTACTTACATTTTTTATTATTGATTCATTAATATCAAATGCTTTAGTATTTTCAATATTATCTAAAAATAATTGATGTATTGTTTTATTATTTTCATTAGCCTTACTCCATCTATCTTGACTAATAAGTAGTACAGTTGCATTTGTTTGTGGATCTAAATCTATAACTAAAACTTTTTTCTTATACTGTGCTGCTAAAACTTCTGCTGTTGCTACTAATAATGTTGTTTTTCCAACTCCTCCTTTAAGATTAATAAAACTAATTACTTTTGACATATTTATCTCCTAAAAATTACTTAATTTAAATATTATTCATTAAAATATATTCTAAATAACATAAATTATTTATTAATTTAAAAAAGTTTTTAATATGATATATTAAGTTTATTTGTCTTCTTTTATTTTCTTATATATACTATTAGTATTGACAGAAATTATTTTGGAGGGTTAAAACTTTATGAATAATAAACTAACAGCGGAAAATATAAAAAAATTAAGAGATGAATTAGAATATAGAATGACTGTAAAAAGAGCTGAAATTGCTAAAGAAAAATTAGTTGCAGCTGCCCATGGTGACAGATCAGAAAATGCTGAATATAAAGAGGCTTGTGCAAACTATAGAGAAAACGATAATAGAATTCAATATTTAATGACTATGATTTCAACTGCGACTTTAATAGATGAAGACGAAATTGATAAGTCAACTCTTGGAATTAATAGTAAAGCTAAAATTAAATTTGTTGAAGATGGTGATGAAGTTACAATAACACTTGTAACAACAATGGATTTAGACCCTGAGAATATGCTTATAAGTATTGAATCTGACTTAGGTAAAGCATTATCAGGTAAAAAAGCAGGAGACATAGTTGAAGTTAATGCTCCTGGAGAAAATTATACAGTTGAAGTATTAGAAATATTATAATAAAAACTATCTAAAAATAGAATTCATTTATTTTATAGAACTATTTTTAATACTATTTATCTAATTTAAACTTATAAAAATATTTCAACTAAATAAAAATTATAAAGGGACTGTTTTAACAGCCCCTTTTATTTAACATTTAAACTAAATATAATTAGATAATATATTAAGAATAACTATACATAATATTATTCCAATAAATCCTGCCAAAGTTACTTTTGTCTTAAAGTATTTGCTCTCCTTTTTTCCTTTTAATATTTTAATTAAATTCCTAATAAATACAAAAACTACTAATGCAAATAATATCAAAAGTATTGGCATTTCTAAAATAATTGCAAGTCTAATGTATGTTACTGATATTATTGTATAACATACAAAACAAAGTATAATACCAATAATATATAGAACCTCCATTATTACTCCTTAAAAATTATTTCTTTCTATATATTATTATTTTAAAACTAAATTTATTAATTTACATAAGAATAAACTTACTTTATTTTTTTAAATTTATAATATATTTTATTTTTACAAATTTTATTAAAATAAAGAGATAAAACATAAATATCCTACTTCTAAAATAACATCACCAAATCCATCAGCTAAAAACTCTTTAACTGCTTCTTCATTATTTTCAATAATTCTTGAAAAAACAACTATATAATCTTTTACATCTTCAATATATATTTTCTCTTTATTATCAATACAATATTTTAAAAATACAGCATATCTTATAAATAAATAATTAAGAATAATCATTTGAAAAGATATTGCCGTATCTTCAACATTATCTTTTGCACAATTACTAATAATTTTAGATAATATACAATTTTCAATTAAATTATTATATTTATCAAATAAAATCTTAAATTCTTTCCATTTTGATGCAAGTACATTAATTTCAACTTCTTCGGAAAAGTATGAAATATGTTGTAAAAATTTATTAAACATAGGTACTTCTTTATAATTTTGTATAATATCTAAAAATAAATAATTAATTTCTTCAATTGACTCATCTATATTTAAAGTAATTTCTTTATATTTATAAAAAATATTCTCTATATAGTCTTTATCTTTATATTTTTCTATTTCTTCTAATATAATATTATCTAAATTTGAAACTTCTAAAATAGATGATAACATTTCAAAACATATAATTAGCTTATATTCTAAACTAAAATCTTCTTGTTTTATAATATTAATTAAAGTTTCTCTAATTTTAAATTCTAATAAATTATTTTCAATTTGAATACCATTATCTGAATATAAATCTATTTTTCCCCTCATATCACTTATTATTTCTACTACTTCAGGACAAGAACAAGATAATGAAAGTTCTTTTCTATCATCAAAAATATTCTCTATTCTAGGAAACATATGACATGTTGAAGATAAATATCCTTCCCCATAATTTTTAACTATATAGCATAACCCCTTTTTATCTAAAAAAGGACATGCTTCATAAGTAGATTTTTTTATTAAATAATTATTTTTATTATCAATTTTCTTTACATTTTTTAAAATATACGTTGAATCACCTTTTACATTTTTCCATTTATCATAAGTAACATTATCTATACTTATATCCCAACCTTCGCAACATGTAAATTTACATTTATCAGCTACACACTTAAATTTATCATAATTTGAAATTTTAAATATATTATTTTCTTTATTCATATAACTTAACTCCATTTTTCTTTACTTAAATAAAACTATATTTTACTTATAATATAATATTTAAGTGAATTTATAAAAATAAGCTCACATTTAACTGTGAGCTTTAGTAATGCTTTAATTAAAATTATTTTTAACCTTGATTAGTAAATAATCCAGCTCCTTTTATAATTTCTTGTTCCTCAAATAAACTTGAAACAGCATCATTATAAGCATCTAATTTTTGTGCTTTTTTTATTTTTTTAGCGTACTTTTTATTATCTGAAAATATATGAACCATATATCCCCACAATTCCTTCATTCTAAATATAGCATTTCTATCTTCATTAAATAATTCCCTATATTCATTAAAAACTTCATCATGAAAATTCTTTAATGTCTTTTTATCTATAAACGCGTTATTTTTAATTTCATTCATTAATCCTGGATTAGCAAGTATTCCTCTTCCTAACATAAATTTATTAACTTGATTAAATTCTCTAATTAATTTATCATTATCTTCTTTTGTAAAAATATCTCCATTATAACATATATTATTTTTACTTAATTTTAAAGCATCTCTAAATACTTCTAAATTAGGCTTGTTCCCATAAAAATCTTTTTGCGTTCTAGGATGAATAATTAATTCCTCCATAGGATATTTATTATAAATTTCTATAAGTTTATAAAATTCATCTGTAGTATCTTTTCCTATTCTAGTTTTTATAGAAATTTTCATATCATCTATTTTAAATATTTCCTCTAAAAATTTATCTAATTCATCTCTTTTTGCTAAAAACCCTGAACCTCTATTTTTCGCAACAACAGTTCCTGATGGACACCCTAAATTTAAATTAATTTCATCATATCCTAATTGCTTTAATTTATTTGCAGTAAAAATAAATCCTTCTGAATCATTAGTAAGTATTTGGGGTACTATATTTATACCTTTATTATTTTCAGGTAATATATCTCTAAGTTCTTTGGTTTTAAGACTTCTACTATTATTTGGAACAATAAAAGGTGTAAAATATTTATCAATATTATCAAAAAACTTTTTGTAAGCGTTCCTATATATATAACCAGTTATTCCTTCCATTGGTGCAAAATAATATTTCATTTATTTTCTCCTTCGTTATTAATATAGACTATTATATCAACCTTCTTTTTTCTTATCCACATTATTTAATTCTTTTCTTTTCAATTTTATAAAATTATATTTTTAAGGTATTAATTCTCTTATTTAAATCTTTCTTTTTAAAGTAACTTATAAGAATAAAACAGCAATAATATTTAAAATATCATTGCTGTTTTTATGTACTATTATTTTTATATGTAATAAATATATTTTTTTAATATGTTTTATTTTATATAATTAATCCAACAATAGTTGCTGTTAATATACTTACTAAGGTTGCACCATATAATAATTTTAATCCAAAACGTGCAACTACA
>NZ_JAUNLM010000021.1:0-16072 GCF_030532265.1 Clostridium sp.
TAATTAAAATTTATAATTAAAGTTTGACTAAATTATAAGAAAAACATTTTTTTCATATTTTTTTTATAATCTACCCTCTATTATATCATTAACATTTATTAATATTTTATCTAAACCATAGTGAGTAGTATTTATTTTTGAATTTCTACCTAAAAGATTACTTATTACTTCTTGTTGTTCTTCTAAAAAAGCACCTGAATTTTGTATAGCTTCAAAAACATCATCTAAATAATATATTTTAGGTTCTCCTTCTTCAGCACCAATTATTGTAGATATTCTATCTCTTGCATCTTCTTTTGTTAAATCATAATTTTCATAAACTTCTTCCATTGCATGAATTCTTACTCTTTCTTCATAATATCTATTTATATAAGCACTACAACCTTCAATATCTTTAAAGGTAACACCTCTTCCATCAGGAAATACTACTAGATAATTATCTTCTGGGGTTATGTATTCCATTAAAATCCCTCCTAATTTACATTTTAAAAAACGGGTAGGAAAAGATATTAATCTTACCCACCCATCTTGTCTTTATTTTATGCTATTTAGGGGTTTATATACTTTTAATTATTAGGTTTAATTGTTAAATTATCGCCTTCACCGTCAATTTTTACAATTGAACCATAACCAATAGTTCCTTTAATTATCATTCTAGCTAATCTATTTTCTAAAGTATTTTGAATATATCTCTTAAGTGGTCTTGCACCATATACTGGATCATATCCTTCTTTAGCTAATATATCTTTAGCTCCATCTGTAACTTCAAGCTTAATATTCTTTTCTGTTAATCTCTTTTCAACATCTTTTAAGAATATATCAATAATTTTCTTAATACCATTTTCTGATAATGGTCTAAACATTATGATATCATCAACTCTATTTAGGAACTCTGGTTTAAATCTTGATTTCATTTCATTCATTACATAGCCTCTTGCTTCTTCTGAAATCTCACCATTTTTTGTTCCTTCTAATAAGAAATGTGAACCTATATTTGATGTCATAATTATTATAGTATTTTTAAAGTCTACAGTTTTACCTTTATTATCTGTAAGTCTACCATCATCTAGTATTTGTAGGAATATATTAAATACATCTGGATGTGCTTTTTCTATTTCATCAAATAAAACTACTGAATATGGATGTCTTCTAACAGCTTCTGTTAATTGACCGCCTTCTTCATATCCAACATATCCTGGAGGTGGTCCAACTAATCTTGAAACTGATTGTTTTTCCATATATTCAGACATATCAATTCTTATCATACTTTCTTCACTATCAAATAATGTTCTTGCTAAAGTTTTTGCAAGTTCTGTTTTACCAACACCAGTTGGTCCTAAGAATATAAATGATCCAATTGGTTTATTTTCATCTTTAAGTCCAGCTCTTGCTCTAAGTATAGCGTTTGATACTGAATCAACAGCTTCCTCTTGATCTATTACTCTTGATTGTAACTCTTCATCTAATCTTAAAAGTTTTTCTCTTTCACCTTCCATAAGCTTTGTAACAGGAATTCCAGTCCATTTTGAAAGAACTTCTCCAACCTCTTCTTCTGTTACTTCTTCTTTTAATAAAGCACCATCTGAGTTTTCTTTTACTTCCTCTTCTTTTGCTTTAATCTTTTCTTCTAATTCTGGAATTATACTATATCTAATTTCAGCTACTTTATTATAATCATAATTTCTTTCATATCTTTCAAGATCACCTTTAGCTTCATCTAATTGCTCTTTTAATTCTCTAAGATCAACTATATTTTCTTTTTCTTTTTCATACTTAGCACTCATTCCATCATTTTGTTCTTTAAGATCTGCTAATTCTTTTTCTATTACTTCTAATCTCTTCTTAGAATTTTCATCTTTTTCTCTAGATAAAGCTTCTTTTTCAGTTTCTAATTGGAATATTTTTCTTCTAACAGCATCAAGTTCTGTTGGAAGTGAATCAACTTCTGATCTTATCATAGCTCCAGCTTCATCAATTAAGTCAATTGCTTTATCTGGTAAATATCTATCTTGAATATATCTATCTGATAATTTAACAGCTGCAACTATAGCTGAATCATGTATTCTAACTCCATGGTGAATTTCAAATCTTTCTTTTAATCCTCTTAGAATTGAAATTGCATCATCTACTGATGGTTCATTTACAATTACAGGTTGAAATCTTCTCTCTAGTGCTTTATCTTTTTCAATATATTGTCTATATTCATCAAAAGTTGTTGCACCAATACAGTGTAATTCACCTCTTGCAAGTAATGGCTTAATAAGGTTACCTGCATCCATTGCGCCATCTGTTTTACCAGCTCCAACAATTGTATGAATTTCATCTATAAATAATATTAATCTACCTTCACTATTTTGAACTTCTTTAAGTACAGCTTTTAATCTTTCTTCAAACTCTCCTCTATATTTAGCACCTGCTATAAGTGAACCCATATCTAATGAGAATATTACTTTATCTTTTAATCCCTCAGGTACATCTCCATTAACTATTCTTTGTGCTAAACCTTCAACTATTGCTGTTTTACCAACACCAGGTTCCCCAATTAATACTGGATTATTTTTAGTTCTTCTTGAAAGTATTCTAACAGTTCTTCTTATTTCTTCATCTCTTCCAATAACAGGGTCTAATTTATGACTTTTAACTAATTCATTTAAATTTGTACCATATTTAGCTAAAGCATCATAAGTTCCTTCTGGATCTTGAGTATCAACTCTTTGACTTCCACGAACTTCCTTTAATACTTCCATAAATTTATGTTCTGATATGTCATACATATCTAATAAATGTCCAACTTCTCCATTTTTATCTATTTCCATAATTGCAAGCATTAAATGCTCAACACTTATATATGAATCTTCAAATTTCTTTGAAATCTCATCTGCCTTTATTAAAACTTCTTGTATTTTCTTTGTTATATAAACATTTGATTCTGCACCAGATGATGCTGTTACCTTAGGAAGACGTGAAATTGCTTGATTTATTGCGTTCTCTAAGCTCTTTACTTGAATTCCCATTTTGTTTAATATATTTGGAATTAATCCATCTTGTTGTTCTACTAAACTAGCAAAAAGATGAATTACATCCATTTGTTGATTATTATTTTTAACGGCTATTAAGTTAGCCTCATTTAAAGCATTTTGAACTCTTAGTGTCATTCTATCTACATTCATCTTTAATTCACCTCTTACGTATTTTATCTTGATATCATAATATTATATTAGTCAAAGAAAGTCAAAGTTTGATTTTTGAATATTTTTTTTGGTTTTTTGAATATTTACTTATAATTACTCTTATTTTCTATATATTGCTCCATTTTTCTTAGTTTTTTATTTTGTTAACAGTCATAATAAAAAGATTTTTCTTAAACTAATCCTAAACCTTTTAAAATAGCCATTCTTTTAAAAAAATAAATTTATATAAAATCTTTTATTTACTATAAATTTATTTTTCTCTCTATTTCTTTAAAAATTCTTCATTATCTATTAAATTTATGTATAAAGTTTACAAATTTATAATTAAGCATAAAAAAATACCTATAAATTTAACTTATAGGTATTTTTTAAAATTATATTTTACTTTTTATATTCATAGCTAAAGTGAAATACTTTATTGAATCTTGTATTTCTTGAGTTTTATGATACATATTTGCTATATCAATATATCTTTTATATAAATCACTTTTAGTTCCAAACTTAACTAATGAATCTAAAGATAAATTCATATATAACTCTGCTTCTCTAAATCTATTTTGTCTTTGAAGAAGTATTCCTTTTAAATAATATGCCTTTTCTATAAGTATTATATCATTTATTTCAATTGCAATATTTAAAGCTTTATCCACCAACTCTTCTGCAAATTCTAATTTACCATTATCTTTAAGTATATTGGCAAATTTTATATATATTTCACCTATTTCATAAGTAAAATTTTGAGGTAAAAGTGATATTGCTTCATTAATTTGTCTAATTGCTTCATCTTCTTTATTTATTAAGAAATAAGCTTCTGCATAATCTATTTTAAATGATACAATTTTAGTTATATCGTCTAAAAGTTCTGATGACTTTTCAATATCTAATAAATTCAAATTATTATTTAGTATTGCAATAATATTATTTGCATAATACACTTTACTTATTATTTCCTTATTTTTTATATTAATTGAAAGCTCTTTAGCTCTTTTTAAGTATTTTTCAGCTTCATCATATTGATTGCACTTTAAAAAACACATTCCCTCTCTATATATGCTATAGCAATAAATCTCCTTTTCTTGGTTTTCTTTATTTTTTTCTAGTGTTTCAATAACCCTAATGTAATAAGTTTTAGCTTCACTATATTCTTTTATTTTGTAAAAATACTCTGCCATATCATTAAAATATATTATATTATTTTCATCAGAATTATTTCTTCTATATAAATCATAATATTTTGGAATTATATCTAATATTTCATCTTTTTTATTATTTAATAAATAATAATTGAAAAGCTTATGAATTAATTTAAATGCTAATTCATAATATTTATATCCAATTGCATAATCTAAGTTTAATTTTATATCGCTTTCTAAAGATAAATTTGATGTTTCTCCCTTTTCAAAAATATCTATATTCTCTATTATTTGATCATAAACATCTTTAGCAATATATTCGTAATCTAATTCTATTACATCTGAAACGTATCTTAAAATTTCTTCATCAGCTTTAACTTTACCATTTTCTATACAGCTCATTTTAGAAATAGATATTTTATTACCGCATAATTCTTTAAGTGTAATACCTCTATATATTCTTGCTCTTTTTATTTTTTCTCCTGTTGAAAGTATCTCCATAATTCCCCACCTTCTTTAGTTAGCTAGTATTCCAACTTTATTGAAAATTCTAACCCCTTCATTTAAATATAATTTTGCTGCATCTTCTTTTTTATTATCTATATAAAACTTACCAATCATAATTGCAATCTCTCCTGCTACTTTTAATAAGTCATTTTCTAATGCAATTGTGTAAGTTTCTAATAAAACCTTTTCAGCTTCTATATTATCTTCGTTTATAATAAGTATTCTATATTTTATTAAATTACATTCTATTAATTCTTTAACGTTATTTTCTGGTAATTTTTCATAAATGTTATTTAAAACTTCTGTACACCTTTTAATATCTTTTACTTTCAAATAATTTCTACACATATTTATAAGTGTATCTATAACTTTATTATCATTATTTTGTATTCTAATATTTTTTGCTACTTCATATCTTTTAAATGACTCATCTATATTCTCAAAATTATAAAAAAGCTTACCAAGTTCATTTTCTAAATCTGAAGTATTTGATATATCTTCAATTTCTCTATAAAACTTTAAAGTTTCATTTGAATATTTTATTGCATTTTCTAAGTCTCCATTTTCGTTACACTCTTCTGCTAATTTTAATAATATTTCTGCATGTTTTTCTTTATTATTTACTATATCTAATTTCTCTTTAGCTAGTATAGAATAATTCATAGCTTGTCCTATATTATCCATTTCAAAATATGTTTTTGCTAAATAAAAATATATTTCTCCTAAAAGATAATATTCTGTAAGATTATTATCTAAAAACACTTTTTCTGCTTGTTTTAAATAACTATTTGCTGAATAATAAGTTCTAAGCTTTAAAGCTATTTTTGCAAGATTTAAAAAAGTTTCTATAATTTCTCTATAATTATTATTTTTAGTAAAAATAACATTAGCAGATAAAAAATTTTGTTTAGCTAAATTCAATTCATTTTTACTTAAATATATTTTAGCTTTAAGATTTATAAGCATTCCTTTTTTGCATTCTAAATTATAATTATTTGCATATTCTAAAGCTTTTGATATGTAATTTTCGCTGATTTCATATTTTTTATTAAACATATAAGCTTCTGCTATTTGCTCATAATAAGTACACACTTTATGGGCTTGGCTTTCTTCTGATTCCATTAAATATTCTACTGTAGTTTTTAAATTACTAGCCAAATATTCTAATAAATCCATTGATGGATTGGATCTACCTGATTCAACTAAACTAATTTGTCCTGGTGTTATTCTGTCTTTAGCTAAATCTTTTAAAGTCATATTTAATTTTTTTCTTTTTCTTTTAATTTTTTCTCCTAAAGATAAAATCTCCATACAGTATCTTCCTTTGCTTTATATTATTCATTTTTTATTAATCTTATTCATATTTTGTTTAAATTTAAATTAATTATATCACGATAATCTGAGAATATACAATATTTTTGTTAAACTTTGTTATTTTTTTTCATGCAATAATTTAATTTAAATTAAAACTTTGTTAACTAATTCATATTTTTATTAATAAACTACTTAATACAAAAAAATATCAGTTATAAATATTAAAACTTATAACTGATATTTTTAATTTATTTATATTTATATTAAAATCTATTACTTTGATGTTCCACTTTCAAGTATTGAAACTATTGAAAATAATGTAAAACACACTGCCCCTAGTCCAACCATAACATGTGCTGGAACAAAATAAGCTGAATTAAATAAACTTGCTTCAAACAAATAAGATGATAAAAATAAACATATAAGAGCTGTTACTACTGGAATTATAGGTATTCTGTTTGCTAACTTAAATTCTCTACGCCATACTGCTGCTAGTAATATAACTTTACTTGATATGCTATAACAAATAAGTCCAAGACCAATTAATACTATCCCTGGTGCTATAAATGCATCATTAGTACAATTTATTAATACCATTGCTCCCCATAATACGTTTATAGTTCCAATTAAGAGTACAAATATACTCCACTTCCATCTTTCTTCATTAGTGAATATATTTTGTATTTGTCTAACTATACTTGCAACTAACGCTATTAAACATGAACATATAAGAGATAGACCAATAACTACATGTGCTGCTATAAAATATGGTGGTATACTCTCTTTAAATAACAAATAAAATCCTCTAAAAAAACCTATTATTGCACAAATAGCCGGAACTGCTATCAATATCTTTCCTTGAAAATCTGAAAAAGCATTTATTTGTTTTTCACCATATTTTAATGTTGCTTCATTTTTTGTTATAAGTACAAACTTAGTTGATGCTGTTGCAACTGTGGAAACACAACAAGCTATTAAGCCTATAGCAAAAACAATATTTCCTGATACAAAATACGGTGCATTATCTCCAGCCGTTTTCCAAATATAAACTCCTGAAAATACAGTAAATAAACTAACTGCATATCCTATTATAGGGAGTAAAAATTTATAAAAATTATTATATTTGTTTATTAATTGTCTTATAATTGTTGCCGCTGTTGTGAATAAAGCAATACATATAGCAGTTAATGCTATAAGTACATGACTTGCAACAATATAACCTTTACCTGTCGTCTCTTCTAGCACCTTAACATAAAATCCATATGTTATACATATAGCTCCCATTATTAAAGGAACTAAACGAAAAAATACACTCATGAATCTATTCATATTTATCCCTCCATTTTCTTAGAGATAAATAAAAATCAAAATTATTTATTATACAAAATCCCTTTGATTTTTATTTATTATCCGATATATATAAATTATATGATTAGCCAAAATTGAAGTCAAAGAACTCATAGTTAAAATTTTTAAATAATTCCTAATCAAAATTTGATAAGTTGTAAATTTAACTAAAATCTATGAAAATAGTATTTAAATAATTTATTTAAATAAAAAAGGTTTATTAAATAGATATCTATTTAATAAACCTCAAGCAATGAATTAATTATTTCATCATTGACATCATATTTTCTACAGTATCACCTGCAGCATTCATTAATCTTTTTCCTGCTCTTTTAACAGTTCTTTGTGTCTTTCTATCTAGTTGTGGTAATACTGCCATACTTATTGCTGTTCCTAGTGCTGCACCTGCAACCATTCCTTTGATTAATTTACTCATAAATAACACCTCTTTATAATAATTATTTTTGATGCTATATTTATGGTATGTAAATTATTACTTTTTAAACTAGGAATTATGTTTATATTTTATCATTAAATTCCAAGTGCTGATTTTGCCAAAATATCAGCTCTGTCATTAAATTTATCGCCACTGTGACCTTTTACCTTTTTAAATTTAATATTTATTTCTTTCATTTTATTTTGCATAAAACTATGATAATTTGAAGTTATTTCATTATTTCTTTTCCATGTTCCTAAAGCCCAGCTTTCAATACCTTGATAATCATATACTATATAAACTTCATTGTATCCATTATTTATAGCATATTCTACTGCCTTCATTGATCCTAATACTTCTCCAGAAACATTTCTAAGTGGAATAGCCTTTTCATCATTTCCAGCTCCATTTTCTTCATATATAACTTCACCATTTTTTGTTGCTACAAGTCCATAAGAAAAGTTTTTCTTTTCTAAAGAAAAGCTTCCATCAACATATATAACTAAAGAATCTTTTAAATCTAATTCTCTATCTTCTTTATTTAACCTTGATGTTTCACTCACTATTTTTGGTTTTGAAAAATTAAAATCTCTACCTTTTCCTTCAGCATTAAGAAGTATAAATTCCTTCGCTTCATCCATAGTTTTAAAACTTTTATATATAGCCCCCTTAAATCCTATTACTTCTTTTTTGCATTCATCCCATGAAGTAAATATTTTAGGTTCTCCTGATTTTCCTTTATATACTGAATAAAACTTTGCCATTTATTTAATCTCCTTTATTAAAGTGTAGATAATTCTTCAACAACACTATAAATTTTTTCTATATTTCTAGCTCCTGTAAAATTAGTTACATATTCAAGACCACTTCTTAAAACTAAAATTAATTCCTCTTTACCTGACCAATTTTCTAATAATACATTTAAAGGTACCTCTTTTGAAATTCTATTTAGTGCAAAAAATAAAACTGCTAAATCATCAATTTTACCTATAAAAGGTATATTACTTGGTATCATATCAGTTGGACATACTATATATGCAATAGAAGCAGATACTGAAACCTTAGTTTTTATAGGAACTCTCTTATCTTTAAGAAGTCTTAATACAAGTGCTAATAAATCTGGTATTAAAAATAAATATTCTGAAAAATCTTTTGCATTCTCTGGAAGTTTATTTTCTAATTTTTCTTTAACTTCATCTCTTCCTTTTGAATAATAATCATTTGCCTTATTTTCTATTATTTCATCTTCTTCTATAAATTCATTCTCTATTTTTTCATTTAATCCTATATTTTCTTCTAATGAAAGTTCTTCTTCGCTTATATTATTGTCTAAAATTTTTTCATCATTTATATTTTCTTGTTTAACTTCTTCTGTCCCTTTATTTAAGTTTAATTTACTAATATTTATATCCACATTTTTTACAGTTGCATTTATCATTTTATCTTTAAAAAATATTTCTTCTACATTTATTTTTAAAAATGGAACACCTTTTAATAAATCATCTACATTTATAATAAGTTCATCTCTATTTTCTTCTATTCCTATATCTCCAAAAATATTTAATAATGATTTAAGTAATAAACTTCTAATCATTCTAATCATTCCAAGTTTATATACTTTTAATTTAGAAAATCTTCCATTAACCTTTCCATCTACCACTTTTAAATCATCTAAAGTAACTTCAAATTTTATTTTTATTATTTTAGTAAAGCTTCCTCTAATTAAAATATTTTCATCTATTATAACTTCATCTAATAATAAACCGTCAACTTTTACAAAATCATTTATTATACTTAAAATATCATTTCCAGTAAGACTTACTAATACATTTGATATATTCATAAAGTTTTCCTCCCCAAATATCCTTTTTAAATTTTACATATGTTTTTGTATAATGAAATTATAACAAAAAAAAAGCTAAATAAGGAATAAATTTAACCTTATTTAGCTTCATTTAATATATATTACATTAAATTCTTCTATTTTAACTAATAATTTTTTAATATTAAAATTTTAATTTACATTTTATGACAATATCTTAATTTATAAAATATATAAATTAAAATTATTCTATCATTAAAATACAGGTATTACAGCCCCATCATATTTACTATTTATAAATTCTTTACACTCATCAGATGTTAAAGCTTTATTTAATGCTTTAATTTTTTCACTATCTTTATTATCTTCTCTTACAGCTATTATATTTGAATATAGCTCAGCTGCTTTTGAATTTTTATCTTCAATTATCAAGGCATCCTTTTTAACTGAAAATCCAGAATCAATTGCATAATTACCATTTATTACAGCAGCATCTACATCTTCTAATGACCTTGGTATTGAAGCTGCTTCTAACTCTTTAAATTGTAAATTCTTTTTATTCTCTGTTATATCTTTTGGAGTTACAAGCTCTCCTTCTTTAATTTTTATAAGTCCTTTTCCTTCCAAAAGCCTTAAGGCTCTTGCTTCATTGGATGGGTCATTTGGTATTGCTATTAAAGCTCCATCTTTAAGTTCCTCTATACCTTTAATCTTTTTTGAATATAAACCTAATGGCTCTAGATGCACTTTTTCAGTATAGTTAAGCCCTAAGTTCTCTGCCTTATTTTGTTCATTTAAATATGGAATATGCTGAAAATAATTTGCATCAAGACTTCCTTCTGAAAGTGCTTTATTTGGTGTTACATAATCAGTAAATTCTTTTATCACAACTTTATATCCTAAATCTTCAAGTTGTGGTTTTATATGTTCTACAATTTCCTTATGTGGCACAGGCGATACACCTATAGTTATTGTTTTATCATCTGATGACTTATTTCCTCCGCATGCTACTAATGATAATGATAACGCCCCAATTAATATACTTGTTAATAATCCTTTTCTTTTCATAGTTAAATGCCCCCTCTTTATTTATTGCTTATATTTTATTTTGAAAGTTTTTTATAAAAATAATTACCAAGACATTGTAATCCTTGTACTATAACTATTAAAATGATTATAGTTACTATCATATATTCAGTTTGATATCTATGATATCCATATCTTATTGCTACATCTCCAAGTCCACCACCAGCTACTGCCCCTGCCATAGCTGAATATCCAATAACGCTTATTATAGTTAAAGTAAGTCCAGAAACCATACTTGGCATTGCTTCTTTAAACATAACTTTAAATATTATTTGTTTGTCTGTTGCTCCAAAAGATTTTGCTGCCTCTATAACACCCTTATCCACTTCTCTTAGTGAAGCTTCAATTATTCTTGCTATAAAAGGTGCTGTTGCAATTGAAAGTGGTACTATCATAGCTTCTTTTCCAATAGTTGTCCCAATTATAAATTTACTTAATGGAAAAAGCGCTACCATAAGTATTACAAAAGGAAAACTCCTAAGGGTATTTACCACAAAATCTAAAATTCTATAAACACTTTTATTTGGCCTTAAACCATCTTCTGCTGTTAAAGTTAAAACTATTGCAATTACAAATCCCCCTATAAAAGCAAAAACTGTTGATAATATAACCATATAAAAAGTTTCTAGCGTAGCTACTAATATTTCATTAAACATTAAATCACCTCCCATTCAACACTTTTATTTATAAGATAATTTATTACATCTTCCTTTTCCTTCTCCGAAACATTTATTACTAAGCTTCCTAAAACATCATCTCCAAACTTTTCAAGTCTTCCACAAACAATCGAAAAATCTAAATTCATCTCTCTTGCCATTTTTGTTATAATTGCATTTTCAGAAAAACTTTTTGGAAAAAATATTCTTATATTAACCCCCTCCTCTGGTAAAATCTCATCATCTTCTCCTAAAAATTTTCTAAGAGAAACTCCTGGTTTTAAAAATAACTCTGAAGCTTTTCCTTGTGCTTTAACTACTCCCCCTTCTAAAAGAGTTATATTTTCGCAAATATCTTTTACAACTTCCATCTGATGTGTTACAACAACAATTGTTATTTTTAATTCTTTATTTATTTTTGATAAAAGTGCTAATATATCTTTTGTTGTTTTTGGATCTAAGGCTGATGTTGCTTCATCACAAAGTAAAATTTCTGGCTTTAATGCTAAAGCTCTAGCTATTGCTACTCTTTGCTTCTGGCCTCCACTTAATTCCTTTGGTTTACTATCTTTTTTATCCTCTAGTGAAACTAATTTTAAAAGTTCTAAAACCCTTAAATTTATATAATCTTTTTTATATCCCCAAACTTCAAGAGGTAATGCTATATTTTCATATACTGTTTTTCTATCTAAAAGATTAAAACTTTGAAAAATCATCCCCAAATTTTTTCTAATATTTCTGATATCCTCCTTACTCAAATTTTTTATTTCTTTTCCTATAACTTTTAAACTACCCTCATCATATTTTTCAAGGCCATTTAAACATCTAAGTAATGTTGATTTTCCAGCTCCACTATGTCCAATAATTCCATATATATCTCCTTTTTTAATGTTAAGTGATATATTATTTAAAACTTTAAAATCCCCAAATGTTTTAGATAATCCTTTTATTTCTATCAAACCTATATACCCCCTTTTTGTTAAAAATCTCTTTTTAATGTATTAGTTTAAAATAAAAATGCGCTAGAGAATAATATCTCTAGCGCATATAAGTATAACTTGCCCTATAAAATTACTCTCTCATCTATCAAGTATATGAATACTTGCAGGATTTGGCACCACATATAAAGTAATAACTTTAAATCATTACTAATTACATAGGTTGCCGGGCTTCATAGGGCCAGTCCCTCCACCGCTCTTGATAAGAACCTAATATTTTATTTTCAAACTTCTTGTATAATAATATAATATCTTATACATTTATTGTCAATAAGTTTTAAAAATTTTTATATAAATATTTTTTATATAAATAATCTATGTCTATTAATTAAAACTGTTACAACTTTATTTATTAAATAACTTTCAAAATTTAAGTTTTAATAACTTCATAACTTAGAATATTTCTGTTTCCTCTTCAATATCTACAATTTCACCATCACAATTTTCTTCAATAAAATCTATAATCTTTTCTTTCATAGAATGAGCTATTTTTACATCTGTGCAAACTGCTGATATACCAATTACCGCCATCTTGTGTTCATCTTGTCTATCTACTTCACCAACAGATATATTAAATTTATTTTTTAATTTTTGAGTTATGCTTTTTACAATCATCCTTTTTTCCTTTAAAGAATTTACCCAAGATGCTCTAATTGTTATTTTCATAAGTAAAATATCCATAAATACCTATTTCCTTTCTATAAAGTATTTTTTTGATATAAGCAATTTATATTTTTATAATAATACATATTCTAACCAATATAAATTGTATTACTTATAATTTCACAAAAAATAATCAACTTATTCACAAAATTTGTAATTAATGAATAAGTTGATTATATTGTTTAAAAAAGCATAAAAATTTAATATTCTATTATTTTTAAGCTAATGCAATTACTTCTATTTCAACTTTTGCATCTAATGGTAATTTAGCTACTTGAACACAGCTTCTTGCTGGTGGTTCTCCTTCAAAAAATGTAGCATAAACTTCATTAACAGCTGCAAAATCATTTAAATCTTTTACAAAAACTGTAGTTTTTATAACTTTATCCATATTTGTTCCAGCTTCTTCAAGTATTGCCTTTATATTATTTAAACTTTGCTTAGTTGCAGCTTTTATTTCTGTAACTAATTCTTTAGTTTCTGGATTTATTGGAATTTGTCCTGATGTATAAACTAAATTTCCAATTTTAATTCCTTGAGAATATGGTCCAATGGCAGCTGGTGCCTTATCAGTTTTTATTATTTTTTTATCCATAAAAATCCCCTCCAATTTATATCATTTTCTTTATTATAGGTTAATTTTTTTAAAAAGTCTAAATATTTTAATTATTTTTAAAAAATACTTGACTCAAAAATTTACAAAAATGTTATAATGTTTGTGAGAATAATACATGAGAGAGGTGTTATGTATGCATTTAGATAATATTAAAGCTGCTAGAGAAAAAATTCAAGATGTGGTTGTAAAGACACCATTACTTTATAGTAAATTCTTCTCTGAAAAAAGCAACAATAATGTTTATATGAAATGTGAAAATTTACAATTGACTGGCGCCTATAAATTAAGAGGTGCGTTAAATAAGATGATGAGTCTAACTGATGAAGAAAAATCAAAGGGTGTTGTATGTTCATCAGCTGGTAATCATGCTCAAGGAGTTGCTTATGCTGCAAATCTTATGGGAATAAAATCAACCATAGTTATGCCAACAACTACTCCATATTTAAAGGTTAAGTCTACTAAAGACTTAGGTGGAAACGTTATATTAAATGGTAAAGTATATGATGATGCATATAACTTTGCAAAGCAAATAGAAAAAGATGAAGGTGCTGTATTTTTGCACCCATTTAACGATATAAATGTAATATATGGACAAGGTACTATAGGTCTTGAAATAATTGAAGACCTTAAAGATGTAGATGTAGTGATTTGTCCAATCGGTGGTGGTGGATTATTAAGCGGTATATCACTAGCATTAAAAGAAATTAATCCTAACATAAAAATAATAGGTGTTCAAGCATCTGGTGCTAATGCAATGGAGCAAAGCTTCTTAAAAGGTGAATTAACTCCACTTCCTTCTGTAAGTACAATTGCAGATGGTATTGCTGTTAAATCACCTGGAGACCTTACTTTCTCAATTATAAAAGATTATGTTGATGAAGTTGTAACAGTTACTGATTATGAAATTGTTGATGCTTTTTTAGCATTAATTGAAAAACAAAAATTAGTTGCTGAAGCATCTGGGGCAGTTTCACTTGCTGCTTTATCCAAGCTTAATATAAAAGATAAAAATGTTGTTTGTATAATAAGTGGTGGTAATATAGACATGCTTACTATTACTTCACTTATTAATAGTGCATTAGTTTCTAGAAAAAGACTATTCTGCTTTACTATAGAGCTTCCAAACGCTCCTGGTGAACTTAATAATATTACTAGAATACTTGGAAATCTTCGTGCAAATGTTGTTAAACTTGAACATAATCAATTTAAAGCCGCTAATAAACTTAGAAATACTTTACTTGAAGTTACAGTTGAAACGAATGGTGAAGATCATATAAATACAATTAAAGATACATTTAAAACCGAAGGTTATATAATACAACAACTTTACTAAAGATATAAAAAAGACTTTTTCTAAATTTGAAAAAGCCTTTTTTTATCTTAATTTTTTGTTTTACAAATTAATCCACATGTTTGAAGTTTTTCTTCAACACTTCTAGTATCAAATGGATTATGAAGCATTGCTTTTAAAAATAATTGAGGATAATCTCCCTTTAAATGTTTCATATACCTAACCCATATTCTACTTAATTGCTCATATGCTATAGTTATATCCTTTTCTATATGAGACTCATCACAACAATTGCATATAAGATTATAATACCTGTCATCAAATTCCTCTAAAAGATGAAATAATGACATAAGTAACTCTGAAAATATCTCATGCTCCATTAAGGCTTCATTTCCTATAAAAGATATTAACATTTCTTTTTTTAATTTTAAAATAGTTATAACTTTTTCCACATCTATTTTTTTAATATCCACTGAAAAATCATGTTTATCCATAATATCTTCAAGCTCTTTAAAATCCTTTTTGCTCCAATCTTTATTAACTATTGCTACATTTGCAAGATTTTTAATATCTTTATCCCCTTTTGCAAATTCTTCTAAAAGGTCTGCTCCAAATTCTGAGAAGAAAACCCCTTTTATCATACTTAACTTTTCCATTCTATGTTCTTTTTCACGATTTTCTAATAACTTTTCAATTATAAATGCTGTGAAAAATACTTCCATTGGTATAAATGCTATGTCAGCAAATAAAAATATCAAAGTATGATGTAAATCCCTAAAAACTAAATAATGAAGGTAATGTAAAAATAGTGATAATGCTATAAGTCCTACCCCAATCATTATAGTTTCTCTTTTATGTTTATTCATATAACCCTTATTCCTCCCCAACATATATAAAATAAATCTATCTTTAAATTTCCATATAATTATAAATATTTTTCATTTTCAATACAAACAATTATTTACCAATTATATTATAAAATACTTCTAAATTCATGTAAGGTTTTAAATAA
>NZ_JAUNLM010000021.1:16172-33613 GCF_030532265.1 Clostridium sp.
TTTAAATAATTAAATTAATGCATTAAAAAAGGATATTTTAAAATATCCTTTTTATCTTTTTATTTTATTTTTAGTAAATATTAAATTTTCTTTTAAATTAGCTAATTCTTCGTCTGTAAAATTTTCAAATACATTTTCAAAACTATCATTAATTGTTTTTTTAAATTCTTTTGCAAATTCTATACCCTTTTTCGAAAATTCAATATAAGTATTTCTTTTATCATTAGGATCTTTAATTTTATTTATATACCCTAATGATTCTAATCTAGTAACAATTCCAGAAACTGTTCCTTTAGATAATGACATCTCATCACATATTTTAGAAATATTAACTTGTCCATTATGTGCTATTAATTTTATAACCATAATTTGTTGATAAGTAAGACCACTATCTTTTAAATTATCACTTATTATATTAACTGTATTTGAGTATATTTCCTTAATTAGCATAGCTATTTCGAATGAATCACATTTCATTTTAAAAACTCCTAAAGTTACATTTTAAATTTTAAATTAGTACTTGAAAATTTAAATGAACTTATAAGGAAAAGAACTCCTGCCATAAATAATGCAAAACCTAATCCTATATAAAATGTTCCAACATACACTGGATTAAATATTCCAATACTTCTTACAGTTATACCAAAGAATATCATAAAGCCCATTATTAAATAACTTCTAACATCAAAAAATGAAAATGCACAATGTTTTTTTAATTCACTATTTATTATTCTTGTTGTATGTTTTTTAAACATTTTACTAAATATAAATTTAAAAAATACAAAAAATATTATTGCTGCAAATATGATGCTATATATAAAGCTTCCATGATGTGACTCTACATCTCCTATACCTATAGTAAATACCCTAAAACCTGCGAATCCCCATACTAAACCAGCTATTAATAATAAAGTTCTTTTATTAACTTTTATAAAATCTTTCATAATATCATCTCCTAAATTTAAAATAGTTCTTATGCGAACTATCATATTAATACTATATTCCTAACCATTATCTTTGTCAATAACAATTATTCATTAATATTAAATTTTCATAATTTGATAATATTTTTATAAATAAAAGACACCACTTATCAAATAAGCAGTGTCCTGTAATCAATTGTCTAAGTTTTCACTCCTTGATTACATTATTATATTGCCCTAAAAAATAAATGTTTATTCAACATTATTTAAAAATTTATAATAAAAATTTTATTACAGCAAATATAAATTTTAAAATAATCTTATGCTATCAGTAAATTTTCCGTTTTCCATCTCAACTTTGTATAATGCTATACCTTCTAAACTGGCATCAAAAGGTTCATAAATATCTATAACAAAATTCATTACTTCTTTTAATTTTTCTTTATTTAATCCTATTGCTAAACTACAGTGTGGATTCCACTTTCCAGGCAAATAATAAGTTCTTGCTGTATCATTAAACTCTTTAAAAAATTCATAATATTCCCTATGCATCTTAATAATTTCTTCAGTTACTACTGGCTTTGCAAAGCATGTCCCCGTAGTTGGAAAGGCACCTATAGCATCAAATCTTGTATCTATACTCTTTAATTTATTTTTAAACTCTTTCATTTTTGCTATAAATCTATTCTCATCTACATCTTCATAAATTGCTAAAGTTATATGTGGAAATAATCCCTCTGTATCAATTAAACTAGAATCTATTCCTTTATCACTAAGTGACTGCCAAATATACGTAACATACCTTGATGCTCTATTATCTAAAAACATATCTACTATATACATTAACTCTTCCTCCCTAGTTAGCCTACCCATATAGCATTATTAACCATTTTATTTTAATATTTATATTTTATCATATTTATTTATAATATGTTTATATTCAGTTATAGTTAAATATTTTTTTACTATATTTGTCGTAAAATAACTAAAAATTACTATATTTTTATAAAACTCAGGAATTTTATTGTGTATTTCTTACAAAATCGAAATGTAAATGTAATCAAAACAAATACTTTTAAATTGCTAATTATGATAAAATATTACTATAAAGTATTAATTTATTATATTTAGAATACAATATTTTTATTGTAATTAAAAAGCAGGTGTGTATATGAGATTAAATAAAAATATAAGAATTATATTCTTATTTATATATATTTTATTTTCTTTTAATATCATTAGTTGCTCTAGTTATTATAGATGTTCTAGAAAAAATAATTCAACTATAAAAGCTAATTCTTCTAATTATAAAGTTAATGATTATTTTAAAGAATCATTAAACAATGCCCTTTGTGATAGTACCCTATTAATTTCTAACATAAAGAAAAAAGGAAATAAAAAATCAGATTATATAAATTATTTAAATACTTACAAAAAACAAATTGAAAAAATATCATTAGATTTTACAAATAATACCCAAAACTTAGATACTTCTAAGTCAAAAGAGTTAATTTCCATTGCTAATAATATGTTTAATTCATTAGAAGAATCTACATCTAACATATCTTTAGGAATAGAAAATAATAGTCCTAAAAAAATAGCTAAAGGTTTTTTATCTTTTTTAAATGCATTACATAATTTAAAAAGCTATTATGTAGCTCATTATGAAAATAAAAGCTAATAAGTTTATATTTTAATAGTTTAAAATTAAATATTATTAGCTTTTTTAATTTAATTTTATAAAGCTAAAGACTTTTTATTTAAAATTTGTTGTTTCTTTTAAAGAGAATTTTTATAAATTTAGTGATATAATATTTTTAAAATATAAAGTATATACATATGGAGGGATGATTTTTTGAATAAAGAACTTAAAGTTAAAAAAATAGATGAACTTATTAAAGAGTTGTCTGAATATAAATCTGCTCTTCTTGAAGATATTCCTTATGAAAATTCTAAAGCATTAGACAAGCTTATAATTGATAAAGATAAAAATATTTCAGAGTTATTTAATTGGAGCTCTGAAAAAATAAGAATAGAATATGCTGAGTTTTCAGAAGAAAAAAAGGAAGTTATTTTAATGTCCTTAAATACTAGCTTTTTAGCTAAAGAAATTGTAAATGGTTATGTTGTTTCTGATATGGAAGGAAACGTAATTGTTGCATCAACAAAAATATTTAGCAACTTTATTGCAGAAATAAGAAAGAAGTTTTTCATTGAAGAAAAATATATAATAGAGCTTTGCAAATTAAATGAAAATAGACAACTTATTGTTAATTTTATGAAAGATTATAATTATAATTCTATGTCAGAATATCCTGGTGATTTAAGATTTGACTTTGATTTTAATTACGTATCCTTTAAATATGATAATGATGAAATAGAAGTAATTGATCCAACATCTGAAATATATAATAAATTTAGCAAACTTTATCCAAAAGCAGTATTAAGTAGCATAAGACCCCTTGGTTTCTAATTTACATAATTTTTTAAATTAATCTTTAAAACTTAATTTTAATAATGTATTTATATCATTTATAAGATTTTTCAAAATAAATTTATTTTATTATTAATTTAAATTAATAATAAAATATTAAATACTAAAATTAATTATTTTAAAATTGATATTTATTGCAATACTTATAAAAGAATATAAATTATTTATTCAACTAAATAATTTGATTAATGTTACTATAAAGAATAAAATATATAATATAAACTAAAGCAAGGAGATGAAGTAATATGTTTAATAGAAAAGTCTTACTAGAGCTTGATACAGTTTATTATAATATGAAAGATTTATTAGATGCTATCTTAAAATATTATACAGATAGAGGGACTATATGTAGTGTAATAGGAACGGATTCTCGTGGAAATCCTATTCTTCTTATAAATTTTAAAACTTATGAATTAAGGGTTAAAAACATTACTCCAGGTATGAATTATTATTATCTATTACCTGATGAAAAATGGCCACCTTTAATGTCAATGCAACAAGTAATTTTAAAAGAACTTTAATTTTAAAAAGACTTAAGTTTACATAAACTTAAGTCTTTTTATATAAAATAATTAAAAGTAATAAAATTTATTTTTAAATTTAAAATTTTTATGTAAAAATCCAACCATTTATTTAAGTACATATAAAATTAATCTTTCATATATTAAAATATCTTATTACTTATCAGGTGATTATTTTATGAATAATAAAAATTTTGAAGATATATTTTCTACTGAAATTCCTGAAGAAATAGAACAATTAATTAAAGGTTTAGAACTTGACCTTGCAGATAGAGAAAAACTTGGTGCTTCTTTATTGATTATTGGATATTCTTATTTCATATATGCTTCAAACACAGATATTTTTAAAATTTTAAATGAAGAAGCAGAAAATGTAACAAGTCCTTATTTGTTATTATTTATAGGTGAAGTAATTGTAGTAACTGGACTTATAGTATTATGGTCTGTTGCCATTGGAAGGTTTAATGAAAAAGATTTTGAAAATAAATTTAAAAGCTCTGATACTAATACATCTCCATACAAAAGGCTTGCTAATGCATATGCATTAAGTGTAATTGCTAATATTGAAAGAGTAATAGTGTTAAACGAACTATATTTAAAAGATATAAATGGTTTAGGTTTTATTTAAATAATTTTTTATCTTATACTTATACAAGCTTTAACAATATAATTTAATTATATATTAAATATTTCTTTATATAAAAACTTATTCCCTATACCATATATTTCTTAAAAAATACTTTTAATTGGAGTAATTTTAATGAATAAAAAAAATAAAACTTCTTCTCTTAAATCAAAACCTAATAATAAAAAAAAACATAATTCCAATAATAAACGTAATTCTAAAAACAAAAGAAAAAAAAGTAATTCAAATGATATAAGTAATAATCCAAATAAAATTTCTAGTGCTGCAAATAGTCAAAATGATCCATTTTTTTTAGAAACAGATTTGCATATACTTGATATAGAAATAGTTGCCACATTACTTTCCATTAATTCAAGTTTATATTTCTTAAAGGCAAATTTATTAGGTCGCTCTGTAATTGTTGAGCAATTAAATAATTCTGAATTTGAAGGTGTAGTTGATTTGGATTCTCTTATTGATATGGGGCAAAATTTACTTATAGTAAGCTTATTATTGTTTGCTAAAGCAGCCTTTTTAAGATATGAAGAAAGAAAGCTTGATGAAAAGTTATATCCAGATACTGCATTAAATTCAGATTTCTTTAGGAAAATTGCTATTAGTTACATCCCAACTATATTATCATCTGAAATTAGAATCAAATTACGTGATGATATATTAAAAGATGCAACTAACTTAGATGAAGAAATAGATGCCATATTAGGAGGTGCAGATGCTGAAGGAATATAAAAAGGTTTGTATTTTTAAATTATACAAACCTTTTTTATAAATTATATAACTTTCTTTATCCAGTTATATAATTTATAAAGTTTTGGATACTTCTCACTTTCCTCATTTTCTTTCTTTAAATTAGCCATAAAAATTATGGGCTCTAAAAGATTGATAGTATCCTTATATCCTTCACTTATTCTTATTCTCTTTGCTTCTAAATCTAAATTTAATGTTCCTTTTAATGTACTTTCATTTAAATTTTTTGGGGCTAATTCTAATATCCTTGCATTTGGATAAATAGATTTATCAATTTTTGCTTCTTTTGATAATAAAACTACTATTATAATATCACAATTTTCTTCATAAACAGGTTGTATTGGAGTATTATCTGTAACTCCTCCATCAATAAACTTTCCACCTAAAACCTCAGTGCAATCATATATCATAGGCAGAGAGGCCGATGCTATAATCATTTTTTTTGCAGTTTCATCATCATAATCATTTAACTTAAAATACTTAGGAGTAAAATCTGGAAGTTCAGTACATGCAGCATAACATATTTTATTTCTTTTTTTCATCTTATCCACATCTAAATATTCGTCTATAATCTCACGTGCTCCATCTTTTGGCACTCCACCTTCTTCTATTTTTTGAAGCATATATTTTTTTGCTAAATTTAAATGCTTACCTCCTATTGTAAGTTCAATACCTCTTTTTAATAAATCAAATTTGCTTATAGGAACAAGTTTTTCCATAGTAACTTCTTCCCATAATGCATCTGCAGCATTTTCATCATCTTGAGCAAATAAAACAGCATTAAAAGCACCTATTGATGCACCAGAAAACACATCTATATACTTATCTAGTCCTAACTCCTTTAAGGCCTTCCATACACCAAGTTCATAGGCACCTTTACCGCCTCCACCTGAAAGAACTAATCCTATCTTCATAACAATCCCCTTTTTTCATTATATAACTTATATAGATTATACATACTTTTATAAAAATCTTCTATACATATGAACTATATTCAATAATATATAATATAATCGTAAAAATTGTACCATTTATATAATTGACAATTTAAACAATACTTTATTCAAATATTTTTAAAAGTCTTAAATTACTTATACTTAATAATTATCTAATTTTTAACAATTTATTATATTCAAATATAAATTATTTATCATTATTTTATTTTCCTTAAATGTAATTTATTTATATTTATAAATTATCACCTAATAACTTTATAAATTTTTAGTAAAATCGTGATAATTATCACAGTTTTACCGTTAAACTTATGATAAACTCGTTAAAGAATTAACGAGTTTAATTAAATACGGAGGACTTATATATGAAAAATTATTCAGTTAAAGGAAATTCAAACCTTGGTTTAGCTGCTGCTACACTTGGATTCTTTATAGGGTTTGCTGCCGTTTCTCTATATGGACCAACAGCTGCTATATTTAAAAAGGTATTTACTGATTTAAATCCAGTTTTACTAGCACTACTTGTATCTGCACCATCTCTTTCAGGTTCATTGCTTAGAATTCCATTTGCAGCATGGGTTGATACAACTGGTGGTAGAAAACCATTTATAGTTTTACTTGTTTTATCAATTATTGGTATGACAGGACTTTACATAGTAATGGCATTTTTCCAAGAAAATTTAAGCAATTATTATTGGTTACTATTTGCACTTGGTACTCTTTCAGGTTGTGGTATTGCAACATTCTCAGTTGGTATAAGCCAAGCCTCTTATTGGTTCCCACAAAATAAGCAAGGCGTAGCTTTAGGGCTTTATGGTGGTGTTGGTAATTTAGCACCTGGAATATTTGCTCTTTTATTACCAAATGTAGCTATGCCTCTTTTAGGATTATCAGGTTCATATTTAGCATGGCTAATTTTCTTAATAGTTGGTACTTTAATTTATATAAAGATAGGTCAAAATGCTTGGTACTTCCAATTATTAGACCAAGGTGCTACTAAAGAAGAAGCAAGAGAAATTGCTTCAAAGGAACATGGTCAAGAATTATTCCCTAAAGCTAAGGTAAGTGAAAGCTTAATTGTATCAGCTAAATCATGGAAAACATGGGCTTTAGTTCTTATATACTTTACTACATTTGGTGGATTTTTAGCTTTAACTAGCTGGCTTCCAAATTACTGGATGACTTATTTTTCATTAAATGTTAAGATAGCTGGCCTTTTAACTGCCTTTTATTCAATATTAACTTCATTAGTTAGAATATATGGTGGTAAAATAGCTGATAAAAAAGGTGGAGAAATTGTTGCTGTTATAGCTTTAATAATTGGCCTTTTAGGTTCAATAGTTATGACATTTGCAGGAACTTTACCACTTGCAATAATTGGTGTTATACTTCTTGGAATAGGTATGGGAGTAACTAACGCTGCTGTATTTAAAATAGTTCCAAATGCTGTACCAGAAGCTATGGGTGGTGCATCAGGATGGATAGGTGGAATTGGAGCCTTTGGTGGATTCTTATTACCTCCTGTTATGGCAACATTTATAGATAAAACAGGTATTGACTTAAGTGGATTCTCAAGAGGATACGTTGTATTCATTGGATTATTTATAATTTCAATATTAATAATTGCTATGTTTAAAGCTTTTTCAAACAAAAAAGCTACTGCATAGTTAATATATACTCCCCTAAACAACTAACTTAAATTTAATATTATAAAAAACAGTATCTAAATTAATTTAGATACTGTTTTTTACTATTATTTTAAATTATCTCTCCAAGCCTTAAATGCTTTTCTAGCTTTTCCGATTGTGCTTTCTATATTACTAAATTCAAATCCATCTTTTTCTTTTAAAATTTCCATAAGATGTGCAACACGCGGAAGTCTAAGATGTATTTTTCTTATCTTTTCCTTCTCTCTAAATACTTCATCTGGAGTTCCTTCTAAAATTACTCTTCCTTTATCCATAACAAATACTTTATCACAATAAAGAGGTACTATGTCTATATCATGTGTAGATATTATTATAGTTAGATTTAATTTCTTTTTCATCTCCATCAAAAGGCTCATTATATCACTAACCCCCATTGGATCTAATCCAGCTGTTGGCTCATCTAATATTAAAACCTTAGGCTCCATTACAAGTATTCCTGCTATAGAAACACGCTTTTTTTGACCGAAACTTAATGCATGAGTTGGCTTATCCTTTAAATGCTCAATCTTTGTTTCCTTGATTGCAAAATCTACTCTTTTTCTTATTTCTTCTTCTTTTAGCTTCATGTTCATAGGTCCAAATGATATATCTTGATATACACTTGCTGAAAATAATTGACTATCTGGGTCTTGAAAAACTATTCCTACATCTTGCCTTAATTTTTTTAATCCCTTTCTTGAATAGTCAAATTCTTTTCCGTTAAAATATATTTTACCTGAAGAAGGTTTATTTATTCCGTTTAAATGGTGAAATAATGTTGATTTTCCTGCTCCATTTCCACCTAATATTGCAGTTACTTCACCTCTTTTTATATCCATATTTATTCCGTTTAATGCACAGGTTCCATCTGGATATTTGTAGTGAAGTTCTTCTATTTTTAATATATTTTCACTCATTTAGTTTCTTCCCTTCTTCTCTGTATTTACATTAATACTTTAATAGTTAATAATAATAAATTTAATAAAATTGTTATTATGTAAATTGTTTTATCATTTGTATACTCATCTAAAATAACATTTAACTCACCATCATAACCTCTTGATTCTAATGATGTATACATATCATTAGCCTTTTTAAAAGACCTTATAAATAAACTTGATATAAGCGCTCCAAGCGACTTATATGATGACCTTATACTATTATATCCAAGTCTAGAGTCTTGAGCTATAAACATTGTATTTACAGTTTCTAAAAGTATAAATATAAATCTATAAATAAGACTCATCATTTCAATCATTATTTTTGGAACTTTTAATTTTGAAAGTACTGCTAATATGTCCACCATTGGAGTGCTAAGAGATAAAAAGTATAAACAACATACTGATGCTAATACTTTAAAAAATAAAACTACTGCTTTATAAATTCCAAGTTTTGATACCCCAATAAAGCCTCCGAAGATATGAGTTGATATTATAAATTTATCCGGATTAACAGAGTAATTTATTGTTATAGTTAAGATTCCAATAATTAAAAATGCAAGAGGAATAGTCAATAATTTTAAAAATACCTTTAAAGGTGTTTTGCCAACAAAAACTGTAGCTATTCCCATAACACCAATTACTATAATTGAATCAAGTATGTTATTAGATAAAAGACACATAATTAAAGTAACAACTGAAAATACAAATTTCCCGACAGGATTTATATTTTTAAGTTTTGATGAATATGCGTATTTATCTATATTTAACATTTATTATTTGCACCCTCTTTTGTCTTACGACCTTTAAAATATCCTAATCCAAAACCTATAACACCAGCTCCAATTGCTGCTTGAAGTGCGAATAAAAGGCTTTCAACCTCTCCACTTGCTGGTTCAAACACTGGAGAAAACCATGGCTCATAACTTTTATCTATTTGTGTTATAGCTTCTTCTGCTGCATCATCTGAACCACCAAATTCTCCGTCTTTAGCTATAAAAAATGGTATTACTGCTAAAGCTATAACAATTAATATAAGTATTATATTTGTTTTTAATTTACTTTTTGGATTATTTTTCATTAGATTCCCTCCTTTGATAATATGTTAAGGCTTATTAAATCTTCTCTGTCATATGCTGCAATTGCATTAAATATTACAACTGTTAATATACCTTCACTTATTGCTAAAGGAATTTGTGTTACTGCAAATATTCCCATAAACTTAGTTACTGAAGCCATTATTCCACCAACATCTGATGGGAAAGCTAGTCCTAATTGTATTGATGTTGTTATGTATGTTGCTAAATCACCAATAGCTGCTGCTAAAAATATTGCAAGCCATCTTGGTCCATTTAATTTTTTAACTAATTTATAAATTCCATATGATACAAATGGTCCAACTACTGCCATTGAAAATGTATTAGCTCCAAGAGTTGTAAGTCCACCGTGTGCTAAAAGTATAGCTTGAAATAATAATACGATAAGTCCTAAAACCGCCATTGCTGTTGGTCCAAAAAGTATAGCACCAAGACCTACTCCTGTTGGGTGTGAACAACTACCTGTAACTGATGGAAGTTTAAGTGCTGAAAGCACAAAAGCAAAAGCTCCAGCCATTGCAAGTAATAATTTTAAACGTGGATTCTCTTTTATTGTATTTTTTATAGAAAATATTCCAAAAACAACAAATGGAATTGTAAAAGCTCCCCATGCTATACACCATTTTGGTTCAAGAAATCCTTCCATGATATGCATAGCTGATGCTTTTATTGGTATGCATAACATCATTAATAAAACTCCTATAAAAAGTTGCATTCTTTTTGACATAAATATCTACTCCTCATAATAAAATATATTTTCACAAAACTCCACTACTTAGTTATAAAATTAACTATTTTAGACATAAAAAAACCTCTTAAATTTACATTAAGAGGTAATAAATTACTAAAATAAATTAATCTATAAGTAACACCTCCTCTATATCCGCGTAGAGTTATATGTTGTTAAAGTAGGCAGGTCTTCTGGCTTAAGGATCAACATTTTTATAAAACCTTCCCAGGAAATTTATCTCCAAGTGGTATAAACTTTATAAAAACTACTCTATTACAGCGGCGGGACCGCGTGGGATTTAAACCCAACTTCCCTTTTAATCTAAAACATATATTTTAGAACCTTACTTTATTTTATGCATTTGTATTTTATTATACATTATTAATATACATTAAACAATACTTTTAAAATTTTTACAATTTATTCTTATAAAATTTTACTTTTTTATTTCATATAATTCTAATGGAAGCTTGTCTGGATCTTCAAAAAATGTATACTTTTGTCCAGTAAATTCATCAATTCTAATAGGTTCTACATTTATCCCTTTTTCTTTAAGTTCTTGTACAGTTTCTTCTATATTTAAAACTTCAAAAGCTAAATGTCTAAGTCCACAAGCTTCAGGATAACTTAATCTTTCTGGTGGATTTTTAAAAGAAAATAATTCTATTTGATTATCTCCAATCTTTAAATCAAGCTTATAAGAATCTCTTTCCCTTCTATAAACTTCTCTTATTATTTCAAATCCCAATATATTAGTATAAAAATCCTTAGACCTTTCATAATCTGAACATATTATTGCTACATGATGTATTTTTGTAAAATTCATAACACTCCCCCTAATTTTAATCTTCTTCTATTCCCATTGCCTTTAATCTATTATCCAATAGTGAATCATATATTGGCTTACACTTAAATACTTCTGCAATTAAATAAGATATTCCACAAACTAAAGTTACAGCACCTAATCCTAGTTTTGGCCCACTCATTTCACAAACTAATATAAGTCCTGTAATTGGAGCTCTTACAATTGATGAAAACATTCCAGCCATTCCGAGTAATATAAAGTTTGTTACATAAATATTATTATCTCCTATAATTGACGCTATGCTTCCACTAAATGCTACTCCAACTAATGCCCCTAAGCTTAATAAAGGAAATAATATTCCCCCTGGAGTATCTGATGCAAAGCTCACTATTGAAAGAATAAACTTACTTATAAGTAATACAATAGCAAATTCTATTGCAACACCATTTATTAAAATATTATTTATAAGTAAATCTCCTCCACCTAAAACTTGTGGAAGTGTAATTCCAAAGAACAATGCAAACATAAATGGGATTATCATTCTATATCTTAACTTAACTTTCATTCCTTTATATAGCTTTATTGTTTTAAGTAATGTTTTATTATATATTACTCCACAAATTCCTACTATAATACCAAGAATAATTACAAATATATAATACTTAGCCGGTAAAGATTTTACAAGATTAACTTCTAATATAGGTTTACTACCAAAAAATATCCAAGTTACTAAATCAGCTGTTACACATGCTCCTATTGAACATAAAAAAAGCATTTTTGAAAAACTCTTATACATTTCTTCAAGAACAAAAAATACTCCTGCAAGAGGTGCATTAAAAGCTGCTGCAAGTCCAGCTCCTGCTGCTGATGCAATTAAAAGCTTTTTATCACTAATACCTTTTTTTGTTGCATTACTATAAACATGTGCTGCCTCTGCTCCTAGTTGAATAGACGGTCCTTCAATTCCAAGTGATAATCCTGCTCCTATTGCAATTGAACCTCCAATAAACTTTTGAATTAAAATTTCGAATGGATTTTTAATATCAAATTTATCTTTAAGCATACCTTCTATTTGAGGTATACCACTACCACTTATCATAGAGTTTTTTTCAACCATAATTCCAACTATATAAGCAAAAATTACTAAAACAATTATACCCAAAATAATCCACAAATGATTTTCTTTCATAAAATTATATGCTTTATATTCATAAGGAGCTATAAGCTTTAAAACTAATCTATATAAAGAAACTATTAAACCTGCAATAGCACCAACTACAATACTTTCTAATACAGTTTTAACTTTTAAATTATTTTTACTTTTTATGTTCTTTTTATCTTCATTTTGCATAATTTACAGTTTTCCTTTCCTATATTATATAATAAAATACTAATACTTATTGAAATAAATTTTTATCACTATTTAAAAGCAATATTAAATTTATACAAGTGATTAAAAACCAATTATATCCTAATTTAATTATATAGCTTAAATGTGATTGTACTCAAAGAATAGACTATTAATATTCCATTAACAAAAATAATAGAGCCTTATCAAAATTTTGATAAGACTCTATTACTTTAAGAAGTATAATTTTATTATGCTTTATTTTTAGGTGTACTTAAATAAATGTGTACAAAAATACTTAAAATCTCAAATCATTTAACTCTTTGAACACAAGCTTTGCATTTTTTTCACCATTACAAACAATAATTACACTATAATTGTTTGCAACTGTTCCAAGAATTCTTTTATCATTTAATCTGTCAATAAATTCACCAACAACATCTGCCATACCCTTCATAGTTCTTATTGCTATAAAATATTCTTGTACACATATACTTTCAACTGAATTTTTAAATATATTATTACATCTTTTACCTACATTTTCTTCAGTTAACAGTACATACTTATACTCTTTATTTTTCATTAGTTTTCTAATTATATGCATTTCTCTTAAATCACGTGATAATGTTGCTTGAGTCGCATTTATGCCTAAATGTTTTAATTTCAAAACAAGTTGTTCTTGTTTTCCTATATCTTCATTTTTTATTATGTTTAAAATAGCTTCTCTTCTTCTCTTCTTTAAATCATTTCCCATAATAATCGACCTCTTTTTATAAAAAATTATCAACAAATTAAACTTAACAATATTCAAAATGATAATAATTAGATTAGAGAGAAGGCTTAAGCCCTCTCCCTAAAATATTTTATTTTACAATCTTTGTTCCAGATGTTCCTTCTAAAGATTCTTTTGCTCTAGAAAGTGATGCTATTATAGCTTGTTTGTTATCAGTTGATAAAACAAACTTCTTACAAGCTTCAACCTTTGGAAGCATACTTCCTGGTGCAAATTGGCCTTCTTCTATATATTTATTTAGTTCGTCTATACCAATTTCTTTTAATTCTTTTTGATTTGGTTTATTATAGTTTACGCATACTCTATCAACTGCTGTAAGTATTAATAAAAGATCAGCATCTAATATTTCTGCAAGTTTTTCTGCTGCGAAGTCTTTATCAATAACTGCTGGAACACCAACTAAGTTATCTCCTTCTTTAATTACTGGTATTCCACCACCACCGCAAGCAATTACAACAAATCCATTATCAACCATTGCTTTTATAGCGTCTTTTTCTACAATATCAACAGGTTTTGGTGATGCTACAACTCTTCTGTAACCTCTACCTGCATCTTCTTTCATTACATATCCTTTATCTTTTTCAAGTTGTTTAGCTTCTTCTTCTGAATAAAATGATCCTATTGGCTTTGTTGGATTTTCAAAAGCCTTATCATTTTTATCTACTACAACTTGAGTAACAATTGTTTCAGCAGATTTGTTTATTTTTCTCTTATGAAGTTCTTCTGAAATTGCATTTTGTAAGTGATATCCTATATATCCTTGTGAAAAAGCACCTACAACATCAAATGGGAAAAGTGTATTATTTTTATTTGCTTGATAAGCTTCTTCTACACTTGCTAAAATTTGACCAACTTGAGGTCCATTTCCATGAACAACTGATACTCTATGTCCAGCTTCAATTAAATCAACTACTGATTTTGCAGTTTCTTTACAAGTCTTTAATTGACCTTCTGCACTTTTATCTTTAGGATCTGCTTGTAATGCATTTCCTCCTAATGCTAAAACTATTTTCATCTTTTGTTCCTCCTTATAAATAATTACTGAATAATTATTAAATGCAATTTTATCTTTTGTTCATCTGATTAATTTAAAATCTTTATCTTTTGTTTATTTAAATTTATCTTTTGTTTATATATCAATAATTTTATCTTTAGTAAAAGTGTATTTTAAAAGGTATTACTAAAATAATACTTATTAGCTTAATTAAATTGTTACTTTTCCTGTTGCTAGCATTATAACTGCTATTACAGCTACAACTAAAATAATTACAGCAATTAATGATTCTTTACCAACAAATACTTTTCCATCTTTGTTGTTTTCTTTCTTTGCAACATAGTAGAAAATTATACCTACTGCATAAAGAATGAAGCATAATAATAAATATTTTAAACCTGCTGCATAACATAACCATATAGCATAAATTGTTGCTATAACTGTACAAACTTTATCTCTTGTTTTACCTTGTGGATTTGTATCATAAGTTTCACCAGTTATAACAAGTTTAAGTCCATACATTGCACTTAAAAGATATGGAACAAGAATTGCAGTACTTGCAACAGAATATAATGCTTGATAAGTACTACTTGCAACTAATGTTAATATTAAAAATAATTCAACTAATATATTTGTTATAATTAATGATGCTGCTGGAGCTCCATGTTTATTTGTTTTTGCAAATATTTTTGGAAGTGCACCATCTTTTGCAGCAACAAATGGAATTTCAGCTGCTAAAAGTGACCATCCAAGTAATGATCCAAATAATGATATTATTAGTCCTAAATTAATAAGTACAGCTCCCCATTTACCAACTGCAAATTCTAAAACATATGCCATTGATGGGTTATCTAAACCTGCTAAATGTACTCTATTCATAACTCCTAAAGACATTAAGGAAATTAAAAGATATATACATAAAGTTCCTATTAATCCAATTACTGTTGCTTTACCAACATCACTTTGTTTTTTAGCTCTACCAGATACAACTACTGCACCTTCAATTCCTATGAAGCACCATAATGTTACTAGCATAGTGTTCTTTGCTTGATCTAAAATACTACCTAGATCTGTTGAACCCCAGAACTCAAAAGTAAAGTTATCTAAGTTAAATGCAAAAATTGCTACTACTATAAATACACATATAGGAACTAATTTTGCTATTGTTGTTATTAAGTTAACAAAGGCTGCACCACTTACTCCTTTTAATATTAAGAAAGTAAATGCCCAAACAAGAATTGAAGCCCCGATTATTGATGCTAAGTTATTACCTTCACCAAATATAGGTGCAAAGTAACCTATGGCTCCAAATAAAAGAACTGAGTAGGATACGTTTCCAATCCAAGCACTAAGCCAATATCCCCAGGCTGAGTTAAATCCTATGTACTCTCCAAAACCAGCTTTAGCATAACTATATACACCACCACTAAGTTCAGGTTTTCTATTTGCTAATGTTTGATAAACAAAAGCAAGCGCTATCATACCAATACCAGTTATAATCCAACCTATAATAATTGCACCTGTACCTGCTCCTCTTGCCATATCTGATGGTAGGTTAAACGCTCCTCCACCTATCATAGAACCAACAATTAATGCTGCAAGTGAAGCGAATCCAAGATTTCTTTGTTCACCAGTAGAATTTTGCTCTGACATATATATCACCCCTATTTAATTTTTATAAGAAAAGTTTAGTCGGCTATTTTAATTAAAATAGCCGACTAATGACAAATTATTTTCCTGCTGTAGCTACCATTACGGCTTTTATAGTATGCATTCTATTTTCAGCTTCATCAAAGACTACTGAATTTTTGCTTCTAAATACTTCGTCTTCAACTTCTCTAATATCAAGACCTAATCTATCCATCATGTCTTTGCAAACTTCTGTATCTTCATCATGGAATGATGGTAAGCAATGCATAAATAATGTATTTTTATTTCCAGTTTTAGCCATCATTTCTCTTGTTACTTTATATGGAGTTAATAATTTAACTCTTTCTGGATATAAGCTTTCATCTTCTCCCATTGATACCCATATATCAGTATAAATAACGTCTGCTCCCTTAACCGCTTCATCAACGTTATCTGAGAATTCAATTATTGCTCCTGTTTGTTTTGAGTATTCTTGCATTTCTTTAACTATTTCTGGATCTGGTTCTAAGCTCTTAGGTCCAAGTGCTACGAAATGCATTCCCATTTTAGCTGCACCATACATTAATGCATAACTCATATTATTTCTTGTATCTCCAGCAAATACTAATTTAATTTCACTAAGAGGCTTATGTGCATGTTCTTCTATTGTAAGAAAATCTGCTAATATTTGAGTTGGGTGATCTGCATCAGTTAATCCATTCCATACTGGAACTCCTGCATATTTTGCAAGTTCTTCAACTGTTGATTGTTTAAATCCTCTAAATTCGATACCATCATACATTCTTCCAAGAACTTTTGCAGTATCTTCTATTGATTCTTTTTTACCCATTTGAGAGTTTGTTAAGAATGTTACGTGAGCTCCTTCTTCTGCTGCTCCACATTCAAATGCACATCTTGTTCTAGTTGATGTTTTTTCAAATAATAAAACAACATTTTTTCCTTTTAAAGTGTCACCTAATATTCCAGCTCTTTTTTTAGCCTTTAAATCATGTGATAAGTCTAAAAGATATCTAATCTCTTCTGGTGTAAAATCCTTTAATGTTAAAAAACTTCTTCCTTTTAAATTAACTGCCATCTTCATTTCCTCCTTAGTTTAATCTAAGTGTTTACTATTTTT
>NZ_JAUNLM010000092.1 GCF_030532265.1 Clostridium sp.
TACTGAAATTTCAGTACAAGAAAAATGTCAGCATTTCTTGTCATAAAGCCATTTACAGGGAATTAAGATGAATTTTACTCTTTTCTATTATAAATAATAGATGAAAAATTAAGCGAATTTAAATATAAATAAATGCATTTAGCATTTATTTATATTTGGGACGTTGTCCCAAACCCTAGGAGGGTTTTACCCTCCACCCAGCAGGAGGTACTCCTCCTGCACCTCCGTTTATTCACTTGCCGTTTAGCAGGAAGTCGCATTTTATCAAATGCAACTTCCGTTGCAAAGTGTTTGGCTTTCATTCCATCAAGGGTATATAAACTCGTCGTACCTCCTCGCCCTTGATTCCATTCTCAGCCTTTTTTAAAAGGCTATTTTAACTTTACCTAAATAGATTTTTTTATTGTGAAACTTAAATTTGAATAACCGTAATCGAGTGAAAGATACAATGATAGGCATTTCGAGTTTACAAGAAATGCCTATCATTGTATCTGGAGGGAAGATTTAAGGTTATTCAAATTTATAGTTGAACTTAAAAAATCTATTTCATAGACTTTAATTTTTTTATATGATTCAATAGATCTGCATATCTTATTTAAGTATTTTCCTATTATTTTTTTAAAATTCAATTCCTTAAGAAATTTATTTTTAGCTATTTAACTCAAAAGAAAAAAGTGTTATACTTATATTAATTTATTTATAATACAGTAAAATAAACGGCGTAAGACGATTATTTTACTAAGCTAACATTTAAGTTTTTTTAATACTTTAATTATGTGTGATACACTAAGACGATTTACTTAGAGTATGTTTAAACCTTACGGTGTAATTAAAGTTTGAAGAAGGATTACTTTTTAATAGTAAATAAGTTAGGCATTGAGCTGAAACAAATGTTAGTTAAATTAAATTAAGCCGAAGTATTAATCGGTAATTTGGGGACAGAATTGTCTGTACCATAAATTGAGGTTGTTTATTTTATTAATAAACATTAGGATTAAAGGAGCATTACTTCCTAAAGCCCAGGCGTATTAAATGCCAAAACAATGCGTGTGTCTCAACGATAAATTAAATTCAAGAAAGAGGAGTAGTTTCAATGGCTGCTAAAAAACTCAAAGGAAGTTTAAAACATCAAATAATAATGAGCTTAGATCCGTTACAGGCGTATGGAGAAAGTAAACATGAAGCTAAAAAGATAGAAAAAGCTAGATGTGCAGCGTTAGGGATTCCTTGGAATCCGACACGAGTTGAAAAAATTTATTCTATAAAGACTTATGATTTATATAAAGATAAATGTATTAGATTCGGTGAATGGGCTAAAAAAACTCATAAGATAGGTAACAATATAAATAATTTAAATAAAGATTTAGCTAGAAAGTATTTAGAGTATAGAGAACAAGCTGGTGATAGTCCACATTCTTTAAGAACTCATGGAGCTGCAATGGCTAAATTGCTTAGATGTAGTTCAGCAGATTTTGGATTTAACTATCCTAAAAGAACTAGAGAAACTATTACAAGATCCAGAGGAGATAAAATGCATGATAGTGAATTTTCTATAATAAAGAATAAAGATATAATTGACTTTGGAAGAGGTACTGGTCTTAGAAGAAGTGAATTAAGCTTATTGAAACCAGAGCAGATAAAAATAAATGATAATGGTAGAGTTGTAATAGAAATAAATAAAGATAAGTATGGTTGCCAATCCAAGGGAGGTAGGAGCCGTACAGTAGAGGTTTTAAGAGAATATCAGGATCATATAATCTCTATGAGAGATAAAGCTTTAGAGGAGCATAGAGAAACTGTATTTAACAAAGTACTTAATAGAATGGACGAGCATGCTCTTAGAAGGGAATATGCAGGACTTAAATATAAAGAGATAGAAAATATTAGGATAGATAATAAAATTGAAATTAAAGGCGATTATCATACTAGAGATGGTTCTCATAGAACTTTTGATAGAAGTATTCTGAAAGAAGTATCTGAAAATTTAGGGCATAACAGAATAAACGTTGTTGTAAAACATTATCTTGATTAAGTTTAACGGGAGAGTATTCTCCCGTTATTTTATAGTTGGAGGAGTTCAAAGTGTCAATAAATGATTTTAATAATATTAAATATGGTGTTAAAGGAACTTTTGGTTATAAAGTTTATTCGAGTAAAGAAGAATTTGATAAAGAAAAAAACTATGATATTGTCTTAAGCGAGGAAAATTATGATAGTTTAATGAGTGAGTTAATTGAACTTAGAAAAATGAAAGTTGAATATATTAAACTTTTAGATAAAGAAAAGTATTTAAAAGGTTTAAGTCCTGAAGAAAAATCATTAAGAACAGAATATGTTAATTCTATAAAAAAAGAGCTTGTAGAAGTAAAAGAAAATTATAATGACTTAGTAGAAAAGTACAATAAAGTAGTACCTAATTACAATAAACTTTTAAAAGAAAATGAAAATTTAAGAAAAGATAAAAATAGTAACTGGGAAAGTGAAACTAAAACTAGAATAGAATTAAGAAAAAAAGTTAATGAATTACAAGATAAAAATAATACTTTAAGTAGTATTATTGGGCGTTGGCAGCATAAATATGAAAAATTAAAGTTACAAAAAACTAAGAAAAAGAAACCTGATTATTATAATATTAACGAAATAAATGGTTACTATGAAGGTGCAGATTTATTTATAGAGGATCGTATGTACACTGGAACATATTATTTTATAAAAGGAAAAGTAGCTGGATATAAGTTTAATAAAACATTAAGTGTATTAATACCAGTTCCACAAACAAGTACATTTGATGAAGTTAAAGGATACATAGATAGTAAGGTAAATCATAATTTAAATGATTTAATAGATGATAGACATAATAAGCTATGGAAAGCAGATATAGATTTTAGAAGAGGAATGTGGCGTTTGACATTTATATGTGATGATCAAAGAAAATAAAAGGAGTGTTTAATACAAATGGATTTATATAAAGAGTTTTTAAAATATAGTTATAATGAACTAAAGGAATTGTTTAAAATGGCTAAAACTAAAGAGGAACAGGATTTCTATATGGCTTTAGCTAATTTAAAACTTCAAAAAGAACAAAAAAAAGTAATCAAAAAGGAACATTAATGGTTTATTTAATAGCTACAAAGAAAGAAATAGACGGTTGTTATGCTTTAAAAGCAGAGATTGGAGATAAATTAGCTGCGTTATCGAAGTATTTAACATTAGCAACACTAGAAAAAGGAATTGAAATACTTACTGTAAGCTCTAAAGAAAGTTATAGTGAATATGCTCCATATAGAATAATTGATAATGAATTAGATTTTATAAATATAGTTCTTAATTTGCAAAAAAAGATATCAATATAGGAGAATTTGTGAAAATGGAAGTTAGTGAAATAGATTTTATAAAAAGTTATTTAGATAAAGGATATAAAGTTAATGGAGCAAGTAATAGTTTAGATATGGCAATGTATTTGCTAAAAGAAAATAATGAAATAAAACTAATAAAAAAGAAAAGTAGGTTCTTCGGTTTATATACTTATGATGATTGTATAGTAATAAATAAAAATAATTTATAAAAAATATGAAAAAGAAATTTTATGAAGGTAATATTTAATTGATTCCATTTTTGAAGAAAGGAGATGATATATATGGAAATGAAACATCACTGTTATTGTAATTTCATACAACAAAAGGATGGACGTTATGTATGTAAGAGATGCGGTAAAATATATACTGTAGCTAAGTATATAAATAAAAAATAAGCTGAGAAAATATTTAACATTTACATTAATAGTAATATAATATAGTTATTACTATTAATGTTGGAGGTGTATATTATGAGAGGTCCTGGTGATCACGATAGAACTTATACAAATGAATCTGATGGTCAAAAATTTTATGGATATGATAATGACAATGGAACAACTGATTGGTACACAGAAGATGGTACTTTAGATAGTTATACAGAAACACCATCTGATGATGATGATGATTGGTAGATGAAAAATTATTTAATCTATGATAAAATAAAGTTGTTCATTTTGCAATGAACAACTTTATTAATTAAAAAGTCAATAATAATTCAAATATTTTCTAAAAGTAGATTTATAAAATAACTTTTATAAATCTATTTTTTTATATTTTTTCTGATTCTTCTGTAAACCTAGTTAATAAAGCTTTTTCTTTAGCTGCATCACCTTTATGTAATAGTTTAGGACTAATCATTATAAAGTTTGGTTTTGTAACAATTATTTTATTATCTCTAAGTAATTTTAAGGTTTTAACAACAGTATCTAAAGAAACATTGCATTTTTTAGCAAGATCTCGATTAGTTATAGATAAAACATTAGTTGATTTATCCATATGTTTTAATATATAACTAATAACAGTCATTTTTTTATTCCCAACTCCATCAAGCATTTGAATAATTACACCTAAGTATGCTATAACGAAATTTCCACGAGGAACTTTTTTAGTTATGGTTGATGTTTCTAAAACTTCTCCAGTTTTCTGATTAACCCAAATCTCATTCTCCTCTATCAGTACATCGGTATTCAATACTTCTCCCCCTTTTTTGCTAAGTTACAGATAATATTATACCATGTTTTTTTAAAAAAAACAGTACAAAAACAGT
>NZ_JAUNLM010000022.1 GCF_030532265.1 Clostridium sp.
TAACTAAAAAGGACTTAACTCAATGGTTCTTAAAAATTACTGATTACGCTGACGAGTTACTTGAAAAACTTGATGGACTTAACTGGCCAGAAAAAACTGTAGCTATGCAAAAACACTGGATTGGTAAATCAACTGGTGCTGAAGTTACATTTAAAGTTAAAGATAGTGATTTATCATTTAACGTATTTACTACAAGAGTTGATACATTAAATGGAGTTTCATATGTTGTTTTAGCTCCTGAAAATGAATTAGTTAACAAGTTAGTTACTGATGAAAACAAAGAAGCTGTTGAAAAATACAAAGAAGAAGCTATAAAGCAATCAGATATAGAAAGACAATCAAGTACAAAAGAAAAGTCTGGAGTATTTACTGGTGCTTATGCTATAAATCCTATAAACGGAAAAGAAGTTCCAATATGGGTAGCTGATTATGTACTTGCAAGCTATGGTACAGGTGCTGTTATGGCAGTTCCAGCTCATGATGAAAGAGATTTTGCTTTTGCAACTAAGTTTAATCTTCCAATAAACAGAGTTATAGCTCCAAAGGATGGCTTAGAAGTAGAACTTCCATACTGCGAGCATGGAATATTAGTTAACTCAGGTGAATTTGATGGATTAACTACAAAAGAAGCTAAAGTTAAAATAGTTGAAAAACTAGCTGAATCTAATGAAGGAAGTCAAAAAGTTAACTTTAGATTAAGAGACTGGCTTGTATCAAGACAAAGATACTGGGGAGCTCCAATTCCAATGATTTATTGTGAAAAATGTGGAACAGTTCCAGTACCTGAAAAAGACCTTCCAGTTCAATTACCATATGATGTTGAATTTGCACCAGATGGTAAATCACCACTTGCTAAGTGTGAGGAATTTGTAAATACAACTTGTCCTTGCTGTGGTGGAAAAGCAAAAAGAGAAGTTGATACTTTAGATACATTTGTTTGTTCATCATGGTATTACTTAAGATACCCAGATAACAAAAATGAAAAAGAACCTTTCAATAAAGAACTTATAGATAAAATGCTTCCTGTTGATATGTATGTTGGAGGACCAGAGCATGCTTGTATGCACCTTCTATATGCAAGATTTATAACAAAAGCATTAAGAGATATGGGATACTTAAACTTTGATGAACCATTCACTTCATTAGTTCACCAAGGATTAATTTTAGGACCAGATGGACTTAAAATGAGTAAATCAAAAGGAAATACAATTTCACCAGATGATTATATTAAAGAATATGGTGCTGATGTATTTAGAATGTACTTAATGTTTGGTTTTGCTTATACTGAAGGTGGAGCTTGGAGTGATGACGGAATTAAATCTGTTGCAAGATTTGTAGATAGAATCGAAAGAAACTTAGAAACTGCACTAGAAGCTATAAATGGAGACCAAACTAAAGATACAGTTGATAAGGCTGAAAAAGAACTTAACTTCTGGTTAAACACTGCAATTAAAGGTGTTACTGAAGACGGAGAAAAAATGCAATTTAATACTGCAATTGCAAGAATGATGGAATTTATAAATGCCCTATCAAAATACAACAAAGAACAAGTTAAAAATACTAAGTTCTTAAAAGAAGTATGCGAAAGCTTTATAAAAATTCTAGCACCATTTGCACCTCACTTTGCTGAAGAACAATGGAGCAAGTTCTCTAATACTACTTCAGTATTTAACGAAGCTTGGCCAAAATTTGACCCGAGTGCATTAGTTAAAGATGAAGTTGAAATAGCTGTTCAAATTAACGGAAAAGTAAGAGCTAAAGTTGTTATTCCAAATGGAGCAGATGATGAAACTATAAAAGCTGCTGTTTTAGCTGATGAAAATGTAATTAAAAATACAGAAGGTAAAAACATAATTAAAATTATAGTTATAAAAGGAAAATTAGTTAATATAGTTGTTAAGTAATTTAATAAAAAGAGATTATCTATTATTTTAGATAATCTCTTTTTTAATTTCATATGTATTATAATATATTTATTTTAATTAGACTTCTGTCTTATCTTCCTTAACTGGCTCTGCACCCCTATTTCCTTCATAAGCATTTATGTACATTTGTTTTATTTCGCTCATAAGTGGATATCTTGGATTTGCTCCAGTACATTGGTCATCAAATGCTTGCTCAACCATTTCATCTAAAGTAGCATAGAATTTATCCTCTGAAACTCCAGCTTCTTTTATTGATTTTGGCATTCCAACTGTATCATTTAAATCATCAATAGCCTTTAATAAACTTTCAACTTTTTCATCATCATTATCTCCTGGAAGTCCAAGATAAGCTGCTACCCTTGCATATCTCCACTTAGCATTTGGATATTTATATTGTGGAAATGCTGCTTGTTTTCTTGGTGCATCCTCTGCATTAAACTTAATTACTTCTTTTATTAATAAAGCATTTGCCATTCCATGTGGTATATGATGGAATGCTCCAAGCTTATGAGCCATTGAGTGACAAACTCCTAAGAAAGCATTTGCAAAGGCCATACCTGCCATTGATGCTGCATGAGCCATTTTCTCTCTTGCTTTTATATTTTCTGAACCATTTAAATATGAAACTGGAAGATATTTAAACACTAATCTTATTGCTTCAAGTGCTAATCCATTTGTATATTCAGAAGCTAATACTGATACATAAGCTTCTAATGCATGAACTAATACATCAATTCCTGATGCCGCTGTAAGACCTTTTGGCATACTCATCATAAGTGCTGCATCAACAATAGCCATATTTGGTGTTAATTCATAATCAGCAAGTGGATATTTAACACCTGTTTCTTCATCTGTTATAACAGCAAATGGTGTAACTTCTGAACCTGTACCTGCTGATGTTGGAATTGAAACCATCATAGCTTTTTTTCCAAGCTCAGGGAATTTAAATACCCTCTTTCTTATATCCATAAATCTCATTGCAAGTTCATCAAATTTAACATCTGGATGTTCATAAAGAACCCACATTATTTTTGCTGCATCCATTGGTGATCCACCACCAACTGCAATTATTACATCAGGATTAAATGAAAGCATTTCTTTTGCTCCATTTTTTGCAGCTCCAAGTGTAGGGTCTGGCTCAACATCTGTAAATACTTTAAATTCTATATCACATTCTTCTAATATTTCTCTAATTTCATCTGTATATCCAAGATCAAATAAAACTTTATCTGTTACGATAAATGCTTTCTTCTTGCCCATTTCACATAATTCTTTAAGAGCAACTGGAAGACATCCATACTTAAAGTAAGTTTTTTCTGGAACTCTAAACCAAAGCATATTTTCTCTCCTCTCAGCTACACTCTTAATATTTAATAAATGCTTAGGACCAACATTTTCTGCAACTGAGTTTCCACCCCATGAACCACAACCAAGGGTTAAAGATGGTGCTAGTTTAAAATTAAATATATCTCCAATAGCTCCTTGTGATGATGGCATATTAACTAAAGTTCTTGCTGTCTTCATTGTTGTTCCAAACTTATCAATTCTATCTCTTGATTTAACTTGATCTGTATAAAGTACTGATGTATGGCCATATCCACCAAGTTCTATAAGTCTTGATGCTTTCTTTAAAGCCTCATCAAAAGTTTTTGCTCTATACATTCCAAGTATTGGTGATAGTTTTTCATGTGAAAATGGTTCGTCAAGTTCAACTGATTTTACTTCTCCAATTAAAACTTTAGCATCCTTTGGAACTTTAACCCCAGCCATCTTTGCAATCTTATATGCTGATTGACCAACTATGGCTGCATTTAATCCGCCCTTTTCATTTAAAATAACTTTTCTTACTTGATCACACTCTCTATCATTTAAAAGATAAGCTCCTCTATCCATAAGCTCACTTCTAACTTCATTATAAACTTCATCTAAAACTATAATACTTTGCTCTGATGCACATATAACACCATTATCAAACGTTTTTGAAAGTAATATAGAGTTAACAGCCATCTTAATATGTGCTGTTTCATCAATTATAGCTGGAGTATTTCCAGCACCAACACCTATTGCTGGCTTTCCTGATGAATAAGCTGCTTTAACCATAGCAGGTCCACCAGTTGCTAGTATAATATCTGCTTCTTGCATAACCTTTTGAGAAAGTTCAACTGATGGCTCATCAATCCAACCAATTATACCTTCTGGAGCTCCTGCCTTAACAGCTGCATCTAATATTATTTTAGCAGCCTTAATTGTTGCATTTTTAGCTCTTGGATGAGGTGATATAATTATTGCATTTCTTGTCTTTAAAGATATTAAAGCTTTAAAAATTGCAGTTGAAGTTGGATTAGTAGTTGGAACAATTGCTGCAACTACGCCAATTGGTTCAGCTACTTTTGTAATTCCAAAAGTTTTATCCCTCTCTATAATTCCACAAGTTTTCATATCTTTATATTGATTATAAATATATTCAGATGCAAAATGATTTTTAATTACCTTATCTTCTATTATTCCCATTCCGCTCTCTTTAACAGCTATTCTTGAAAGCTCAATTCTAGCATTATTAGCTGCCATTGCAGCTGCTCTAAAAATATCATCTACTTGTTCTTGAGTGTATGTTTGAAACTTTTTTTGAGCAGCTCTAAGCTGTTCCATCTTTTTAGATAATTCCTCTGAATTAGTGACCTTCATAATAATTCCTCCTAAGCTTTATTTAATAAGCCTTATTACACTTTAGTAGTTTTAGAATTATTATGATAATTTATTCATTTTTTACTTATTTTAAATATTTGCTTTTATAATAAATTTATTTATAAAATAGATTATGTTTTAACTTAGAATTATTTTATATTAAATTAAGTTGACTTATAGTATAATTTTTACTTATTAAGCTCTTCTTTAAATTCCTCTAAAATTTTAGATACAAGAGACCCATTTAGTTGCTTATACCATTTTAAGTAACCAGATTCCTGAAGTGAAACAAAGATATGTTTGCTTAAATCCATCCAAAGTTCTGGAATATAAACCCATACTATTTCTTCATATCTACAACTTAATAAGAAATGTTCTACTCCCCAAAAGACATAATCAGTTATTTTATGTGCTTTCATAAAATGCTTATAATCTTCAACAACTTTTTCTGTTAATTTGTATTCATATATATCAACATAAAAATAATCAAATGTTTCTCCTTTTACTTTAAAAGCATCTTCATTAATTATTTTTATTTTTTCATTCTCTCCAAAATTATTTAAATAAAGATCTATAATATCTTTTTCAAGTTCATATACTATTATTTCTTTAACTTCTTTTCTCTTTGCCATTTCTTGAACAGTAAAACCAAGTCCAAGTCCAACAACTCCAACTCTTCCATGAGCATTTTTTATAATACCATAAGTACTTTCAACTTCTCTAAAATCTAATCTCATCCAATAATTATTTTTACCTACAAGTTCAAAGAAATCTAACTCTATACCTTGTTCATTTTCATAAAGATATCCTTCTGTACTTTTAAAAGGGCCCTTAAGCTTTACTATTTTATGTTCATTTATTTCTTTCTCTTTTAACTTGTCATTATATTCTTTAATTTTTTCTACTACAAATTTTTTTACATATGGTTTCACTAAAAACCATCCTTTCTACATTTAATACTATTTCCTTACTTAATAATAAATTCGCCTTAAAACTTAGTATACCTTTATTTTTTAAAATTTACATAATTTTTTTAATTCTGACTGGTTTACTTTGAATTAAATTGTGTTATAATAATTATAAGTTCAAAATTTAATTTTAATTATAAGGATTGGTGAAATATATGAAAAACATAACAATAAGCGATGCAGCTTACAATGAATTTAAAGAATTTTTAGATGAAAATAAAGTTGAAAATTATAATATAAGAATAAACTTAGCTGGAATGGCTTGTAGTGGTCCAGTATTCAACATTACTGTTGATGAAGCTAACGATAATGATGTTGTTGAAGCAGTAAATGAAGTAAACTTCATTATGGAAAAATCATTAATCGATGAATTTGGTGGATTTATCTTACTTGCATCAGAAGAAAATAACGGAAACGGATTAAGCTTAAAACCAGTAATCGCTCCAGAAGGTGGTTGCGGTTCATGTGGTGGTGGATGTCACTAATTCACACAAAAAGGATGTCTTAATTAAGACATCCTTTTATTTTTATTATTTACAAAATTTCATTAATTTATTATTTTTGTTTTAACTACTTCTTTTGTAAAATCATAGTCTGTATAATTTTCATTTATTTGATTTATTTTATTTAGCATATCAATCCAACATTTATCTTTTACAGCTTTTTCTTCTTTTTCTTTACCATCTAATCCACTTAAATTTTTATCATTAAATTCATGATAAAACATTTTAGTTTTCTCAGATAAACTCTTCATTACTTGGAAATCTTGAAGTTCTTTTCCTGAAAGCTTTAATTCATTTTCCTCTGTATTCATTATATTACTTAAACTATTTTCTAAATAATTTTCTATTCTTGAATATACTTCATTTTGTAATATAGAACTTGTATCTATTTTCTTCTTAGAAAACACTCCTGAATAATTAGAGCTATAATAATTATAATCATCCCAAAGTTCAATTAGACATTCAGATAAAGCTCCATAATTTTTATATAATAATAATACTTCTTCATTGCTAATCTTTTTTATTTCAGTAGCCTTGTTTAATATATTATATATTTTATCATTACTAACTTTTATACTTACTATGTTCTTGTATGAATTCATTCCTACTCTATGTTCATATCTACTATTATTTAAATACATAATTATATTGAATACAAAACTTACAAACACTATTAATACAAGTAACGTTAAATACTTATTGTGCTTTTTTAACTTATGCATGTTAACACCCCTTATAAATTAATATTAACATAAAGTACACATTTTTTCTATTAACTTAACAAATTTAAAATATTTATAACCTTATATAATATATAATCCTATTTAATTCTATTAATATTAATTTAATCATATAAATTTACACAACTATAATTTATATAAAAATTACCTTGCCCAATCATGAATAACTCCTCTAATCATTTGAAGGGCAGCATCTCCACTTTCTGATTTTTTTATTGTTTTATTGATATGCTTTATAGTTCCAAAAGGTTTTTTTAATGAAAGATTAGAGTCCCCTGTTATTACCCATATAACATTTTTTATATTTGGCTTTATAGTAAGTTCTGCCTCACCTTCACCATCAGTAAAATAAATTAAAACTCTATCTTGTAATCTATTATCTTTTATATATTCAAAAACCTTTGAAAATTTAGTTGCTCCATTTTTTTTACTTCTCTCTTTAATATCTTTTGGAGTTTTTATATCATATACTCTTCTTATTTCATCATCACATTCTATAACCTTTATTTTATCCACTCTACTTCTTGTTATAGAAAGTATTTCAATCATTATTTTATGTACTTCCTCATCACTCATACTTGCACTTATATCTATTGCAACAATAACTTCTGGAATAGAATCACGTAAAACACCTCTAAGGTCTACCCTATTTGGCTGTCTCCTATCTCTTCTAACTATAGTTTTCTTATATCCACTCTTTACTATTGGAAGTAATCTTTTTAAAGTATTTTGCCAATCAATTTCTTCTTTTTCTTTATATCCTTTAATAATATCTAATATACTTTTTGGAGTATCACCTTTAGCTGAACTTATGGCAGTCTTTTTTGTAAGTTCTTTTACTCTTTCATTATCCATCTCAATATTTTCCCAAATATCATGAGCTGTTTCACTATCATATTCTCTTTTTACTTTATCGCTATCTTTTTTAGATTTATTTTTATCTATTCTTTTCTTAATAGCCTTATCTATTTCTTTTGCATAATATTCTAATGGTTTATCTTCTTTAAGTTCAATATTATATTCCATAGCTACTGCTTGAAGTCTTTTGCATTCCATAGGAAGATGCTTTATAAATTGATTTATTGATATATCCATAGCAACACTTACAGCTTCTTTGCTATAAGTATTTTTAAGCTCTTTTTCTCTCTCATAATGATTAAACATTATATGATATATTTCATGTTTAAAAAGGGCTCCCATTTCTCTTTTTGTATTATTTAAAAATAATATTGGATTAAAAAACATTTTAAATCCATTTAATGTAGGAGTTGTAGCAAGTGGCCAAGATATATCAAGCTTTATATCTCTATCAATTTTAAGCATAAAATTACCAAAAAAGCTGTCTTCCTCTTCAATTTCATTTATTATTATTTTTTCTATTAAACTGAAAAATTCTCTTTTAAACTTACTTGAAACATCATTTATATTTTGAAATTCAAGAGCTTCTTTTAAAAGTAAATTTCTCTTATCCTCAAAACTTGTAGCCATATCCTTCCTCCTACTAATATACTTTTTAACGTAACATAACCTTAAGCATAAATATCAAAAAATGCTTCTAAAAACTCATCTGTATCAAGAAGAGCTTCATAAACTCTTTTACTTCCTTCATGCTTTATTTCTTTCATTATTCCAAGTCTTAAATCTCTTGGGTAACATCTTAAAACTTCTCCAAATATAGAAACTTCACTATTAAACTCATCTAATCCTTCTAAATATAACAAACTACTTTTAGCTAATATATATAGTCTTGAACTATTTTCACTAAATATTCTTTCTTTAATATTTTCAGGTAAAATATCAAACTTAAATATTTCTTCTGGTTTAAGCATAGGTTTTTTCTTATTTTTTATAAAACTTGCAAAATCAGTTGATATATTAACTCCTAAATTACCTTTAACTGTACTTAAAAATACATCAAAAGAATATCTTTCCTTATTATTTTTATAAACTTTATAAGCTTTAGAAACTCTCTCATAACTTCTTGGAGTAGCTTTAATACTTTCATTTGAGTTTGGAGTATTTAAATATTCCGGGAATGTACTTATAAATTCAATAATATCCTCATCAATATTTCCATCTTTGCTCATAGCCCATTTAATCCACTCTTTAACATCAACTTCCATATCAAGCCATACAAATCTATCTTCTTGAGCTGGGTCCATATCAACAACTGCATATTCACTATCTCTGTAATTATCATATTTATTTGATGGATTCATAGCTGCAATTATTTTAACTTCTTCTGGAAGGTTATATCCATTTATTTCTCTATTTAATATTAAGTTCATAAGCTCTTGTTGAACAGCATGCTCACATCTGTTAAGTTCATCAATAAATAACAATACATTTCTTCCATTTTCTATAATCTCTGAAACTTTAGAAAGCTTATCATAAGTTGCATACACTGTTCTGCCTCGTACAACAGTTGGAAGTCCACCTATTTCCCCTTCCTTTAAAAGATTTGCATCTATTGTAATTAAAACATAATTATTTCTTTTTGCTATTTCTCTTGCAAGTGCAGTCTTTCCTATTCCACTTTCTCCAATAATAAGTGGAACATCATTTGAAGACATAACTAACTCTGCTGCACTTAAAGTATCTGAATATCTCATTTTGTCTACCTCCCTAAAGCTTACAATCCACTAAAAGTTTTTTAGTTTCTTTATCTCCGTATTCTCTTATGAAAGAAACCTTATCCATTTCTAATATTTCTAAATCCAAGAAGTTTTTCATATACTCCCTTGTCATTTCACCTTTATCTAATTTTTCAATTAATACATCAACAACAAGTTCTGGATCTATACTTTCATAAAGATACTTAACAACATTTATATTATCCTCTATAAAAAGCTTCATTTCATCGTAAGAATATCCAGCTATATAATTAATAGCTTCCTCATCTTTAATTACAGAAAGTCTTTTTACTTTAAGAGTTGGCTTTTCTATAAATCTTATTGCTCCCCAATAGTTTAATACTGCTGCCTCTTGAACTTCTTCTGAAGGATTTTTAATATATTTTATTGCATCATAATCCTTGTTTACAGCTAATAGCTTAAGTTCTTCTGAAGGATTCTCTACATATTGAATTGCCCATCCTTTTGACTTAACTGCTTCTTCAATAATTTTTTCATTTGGATTTTTTATATACTTTAATGAATTCCATAAAGCTCTTACAGATGAAATAGCAACTTCCTCATCTAAATTATCAATATGCTCTATTGATAAAGGGTCACTTTTAACAGCAAGTCTTTGAAGTTCAACACTTGGGTTTTTCATAAATTTAATCATCATTCCATTACCTTTAAGAGCTGCCTTTTTCATATCCTCTGTTGGATTTTCAATTTCAGCTATTCTTGTAGGATTTTGTTCTATCATTTTTATTATTTCTTTTTCATTTAAATTAACGTCCTTCACTATAACACCTCTTAAATAATATATAATAAAGTTTTCTATAACACTTTTTAAAACTAATATTTATATTATATTTTTATATAATACCTTTTTAAAAATACAGTAATAAACTTCAAATTCAACTTAATTATTATATAATAATAATTATCATTTATAAATTATATCATTTCTTACTATTATACTCAACATTAAATCAAAAAATAAATATAAAACTAATAGAATTATAATCATATATTTAAAACATAAAAAAGCTAGATACTTAAACTTTAAGCATCTAGCACTATTTTCAAATTATATTTAAAATTAATCTTTATATTTATCTATTTCCCTTTTTATAAGACATAGAAGATCATTAAGTTCCCAAACATCTCCATCTTCTATTAATTTATTTAACGATTTTTCGTATCTACTTGCCTCAGGTATTTTTCCTAAAGATATTAAAACTAATATGTTATTCATAATATCTGATATTATTCCTGATTTAACCTCAAATAATTTTTGAGCATCTTTAATCTCATCTTTTATCTCAAGCATTTCTTCATCAAGCTTAAATGCAGCATCTGCAGCACTCTTAAGCTTCCTTTTCAGTTCAACTGGAATTTGCTGCTTGTACTTATAGTTTAATGAATGTTCTATAGTTGCCCAAAAGTTCATAGCAAGGGTTCTTATTTGAAATTCTGCCAAAATATCAACTGGTCCTTCTGCCATATTTACAGTATACTTAATTATCATATGGTAGCTTCTATATCCACTTGATTTTACCCCTCTTACATAGTCCTTCTCATAAAGAACCTGCATATCATTTCTTCCCCTTAAAAGCTCAACAACCCTGTCTATATCATCAACAAACTGACACATAACTCTTATACCAGCTATGTCTTCCATTTCATATCTTATTCTATCAACAGGAATCCCAAATTTATTGGCTTTTTCTAATATACTTGCAACTTCCTTAACTCTACCAGTTACAAATTCAATTGGAGAATATTCTTTCTTTTTTCTGTATTCTTTTCTTATACTTTTTAGTTTAACTTTTAGTTCGTCTACTGCCTGATCATAAGGCACTAAAAAACTCTTCCAATCATTTATAGCCATTTAAATAACCCACCTATTCCTTATTACTACACTATATTATACCAAAATTTAAACTTTATGTGATATACCATTTATAATTAAAATTATGTTAACTAATAAAAAATCTTAAATAGTATATCTATTATAAATTTAAAACCTAATTAAGAGCTAAAAATAAAATTTTAGCCCTTTTACAAAAATCAACTATTCTTTTATAAGCTTAGGATTAAAATCAATAAAATCAGCTGCTGTCATTATATATTCTACTCCATGGAAATCTCCCTCTAAAACTCTATTTAAACACTTTCCATGAAGATGCCCATATATAACCTTCTCAACACCATATTCCTTACATATTTCAGTAAACTGGGAAGGTTCAAACTTTTCATTTGTTGGAGGATAATGAAGCATAACAATAAATTTATTAAATCCCTTTTTCTTAGCTTCATCTAATGAAAGTCTAAGCCTTATACCTTCTCTTAAATATATTTTTTCATCATGTGCTGTAAATCTATCTGTCCCTGGGCATATCCATCCCCTAGTTCCACATATAGCATATTCTCCATATTCATAAAAATTATTTTGAAGAAATTTAGTATTCTCAAACATTTTATTTAACTTACTAATACTTCCCCACCAATAATCATGATTTCCTTTTGAAATTATTTTTCTACCTGGAAGATTATTTATCCATTTAAGGTCTTCTTCACTTTCATCTGATTTCATTGCCCAAGATATGTCTCCTGCAATTAAAACAGTATCATCTTCTGTTATTTTAGATAACCAATTTACTCTTATTTTTTCATGATGGTCTCTCCAATGTTCTCCAAATATATCCATTGGCTTATCCCCACTTAAAGCTAAGTGTAAATCTGATATAGCATATAAAGCCATGTCTTAAAATCACCTTTCCATATCTATATTTGTATATAAACAATCAATATTATTAATATATTCTATATAAAACTAAAATTAAAGAAATATTAATTAATGTATAAATTAAACATAATAATTAATAACTATATTAATATTCTTTCATCATTTTATAAGCTAATAAACATTATATCATCATATACTTATTTTTTTCCAATGAGTTTAAAAATATATAAAAAAATAGGGCTCTAATGTACTTAGAAACCCTATCTTTATATTAATTTATTTTGTGGTTTACATCATTAACATTTATAATTGTTAAGCCTTTAGGAAGTCTTAATTTAACAGTTCCTCTGTTTCCATTAAAGTTTCTATTTTCTGTTCCAACATTAATTTTTTCTTGTAACTTATCATTATAAAATGCTTTGTCAACTTCCTTAATATTTTCACACCTAACTTCTTTTATAAATGATATTATACTTCCTAAAATAACTATACCAAAGGGCAGCGCCATTACAATAGTTGCGGTTTGAATCATATCAAATCCTCCTGCAAATAAAAATGCTATTGTAAGTAAACTTTGAGTAACTCCTATAATAATTTTTCTTGAATTTTTTGGTGCTAATATTCCATCACTTGCAATTACAGATAAAACATAAGTCGCTGAATCTGCTGATGTTATAAAGAATGTAAATAACAAGACAACTGCTATTATACTCAATAAAAGTCCAACACCACTAAATTCATTTAATATTACAAAAAGTGCTGTTTCTGTTTTTTGTACTGCTCTATGTGCAACATCTAATGGTGCAGAAATACCAAGTGTTCCAAATACTAAAAACCAAAGCATACAAAATCCAGCTGGTACTAATAGTACCCCTTTAATAAACTCTTTTATTGTTCTTCCTTTTGAAACTCTAGCTATAAAAATAGCAACAAATGGTGCCCAAGCAATCCACCAAGCCCAATAAAATATAGTCCACTTAGAATACCAATCCCCTTTTGCAAATAAATTAAACTTATCAACAGTTATTGCTTGTACATATTGTCCAATACTTACAGTAAAATTATTAAATAAATCTATCTTTGGAACTATAAGAAATACTCCTAAGAAAAATACTACAGCAACACCTAAATTTAAATTTGATAATATTTTTATTCCTTTTTTAACTCCTGTTGTTGCTGATATTAAGAAAAGAACTGTTATTATAGCAATAATAAAAATTTGGACAGTTTTTGTTTCAGGCACTCCAAACAAATAATTAAGTCCACTATTTATTTGTAAAGTTCCCATTCCAAGAGAAGTAATTATACCCGCTATTGTTACGAAAATAGTTAATATATCAACAGTTTTTCCAATAGGTCCTCTAGCTCTTTTCTCTCCTATTAAAGGAATTAAAACTGAACTTAGAAGAATTGGTTTACCCTTTCTAAAATGCATATATCCAATTATAAGAGCAAGTAATGCATAACAAGCCCAAGCTGATATTCCCCAATGTAAAAAAGATTTTCTAAAAGCAAAAGCTGCAGCTTCTTTTGTTGCGGCTTCAGCTCCAACTGGATTTAAATAATGGGTTAAAGGCTCTGCAACTCCCCAGAAAACAAGTCCAATTCCAATCCCTGCACTAAAAAGCATTGCAAACCAAGAAATATTTGAAAACTCTGGTTTTGAATCATCATCTCCAAGCTTTATATTTTTATATTTACTAAATAATAAATAAATACTAAATACAAAGAAGAAGGCCATTAAAGCCATAAAATACCACGAGAAATTTTCCGTTGTAAATTTATATGCTTTATCAAAGAATGTTTTAAAATTATCAGTAAAAATTCCTCCCCATATAAGAACTACTAAAGATATAATTATAGTTAAATAATAAGTTATATTATTTTTTATATTTTGAATTACACTTTTCATTGTAACACCCTTTCTTTTGACAACTCTTTTTTATTTTTAAAGTTGTCAGTATTGTTAAAAATTTTTTATCTCTCATTGATACCACGTTATTAAATCAAAATCAAAATCAAAATGATAAGTTTATTCTAAATAATAAGTTGTCACTTTATTTATTTTTTTATTTTTAATAACCTAATATCATATATAAATTAATGCAAAATTTAATACTTCATTAATTTATATTATTCATCTAACAACTTTATAATAACATATAAGTTTTCAAATTTCAAATAATGTATACTTATCACGTTTAAATTCTTCCCTAATATCTATTAAGTTCATTACATTTATGGTACAATTAATCACTGATAGGGGTGATTCAATATGGCAAGAAAAGCATCAACTCCAGCATATTTAAAGATAGCAATTGATGTTGCTTCTAGAATAGTAAACGGTGGTTTTTTAGAAGGTGAAAAACTTTCAGGACGTTCTACTTTAGTAAGTATATATAATGTTTCTCCTGAAACAATTCGTCGGGCAATAGCACTATTAAGAGATATGAATGTTGTTGAAGTTGAAGAAAAAAGTGGTATTAGAATATGTAGTAAAGATAATGCCTTAAAATTTTTAGAACAATTTAAAACTAAAAGTGAATTTACTAATTTAAAAGAAGAAATTTACGATTTACTTGATGAAAAGAAAAATCTTGAAAAAAATTTAGAAAATAAAATCCAAAATTTAATAGAATTTGCAACACAACTTAGAAATGTTGGACTTATAGTCCCTTATGAAAGTATAGTTCAACCTAATAGCTTAATGATAGGTAAAAATTTAGGTGAACTTAATTTTTGGCATAATACTGGTGCAACAATAGTTGGTATAAAAAGAGATGACCACTTATTTCTTTCACCTGGTCCATACTTTAATATACTTGAAAAGGATATAATAGTTTATGTTGGTGAAAATGACGTTGTAAATAAAGTAAAAAATTACATAACATCAATAGATTAAAAAAACCTTGATAGCGTGCTACCAAGGTTTTTATAGTTTAAACTTATATAATTAACTAAAAACAATTTAAACTTTTAATTTTTATATAAATATTTTATTCTGCTATAAGCTTATAGAATTTCTTTTTACCTCTTTTAATTAATGCTCCATCATCTTTTAAATCTTCTTCAGTAAGAAGTCTCATAAAGTCAGTAACCTTTTCTTCGTTTATTGTAAGACCACCTTGCTTTATTATTCTCTTACCTTCAGCTTTTGATGGGAATATTTTAACATCAACTAATGCATCTATTAAGCTTTTACCTATAAATTCTTTCTTTATAACTTCTGTTGGAACATTAGTCATATCATTTCCACCTGCAAAAAGAGCTTGTGATGCTTCTTCAGCTTTTTTAGCTTCTTCTTCTCCATGAACTAATTTAGTTACTTCAAAAGCAAGAACTTTTTTAGCTTCATTAATTGCTGCACCTTCAAGACTGCTAAGTTCTTTTATTCTATCCATTGGTACAAAAGTTAAAAGTTTTAAGCATTTTTCAACATCTGCATCTGCTACGTTTCTCCAATATTGATAGAAATCAAATGGTGAACATTTCTCTGGATCAAGCCATAAAGCTCCTCCAACAGTTTTACCCATTTTTTCACCTTGGCTGTTAGTTAAAAGTGCACAAGTCATTGCAAATACATTATCTCTTGATTTTTTTCTAACTAAATCAACACCAGCAATCATATTTGACCATTGGTCGTCTCCACCAAGTTCCATCTTACATCCGTATTTTTTATTTAACACATAGAAGTCATATCCTTGCATTAACATATAGTTAAATTCTAAGAATGAAAGACCATTTTCAGTTGCAAGTCTCTTTTTAAAACACTCTGCTGAAAGCATTTTATTTACTGTAAAATGAGCTCCAACTTCTCTTAAGAAATCAATGTAATTTAAGTCTAATAACCAATCTCCATTATTTACAATAAGAGCTTTATCATCTGTAAAATCAATAAATCTTTCCATTTGTTTCTTTATTGAGTCAACATTATGTTGAATTTGCTCTTTTGTAAGCATTTTTCTCATATCAGTTTTACCACTTGGGTCTCCAACCATTGCAGTTCCACCACCAAGTAAAGCTATTGGTCTATGTCCTGCCTTTTGCATATGAGCCATAAACATCATTGCTATAAAATGTCCAACGTGTAAACTATCAGCTGTTGGATCAAATCCTATATAGAAAGTTATTTTCTCTTTTTCTAATAATTCTCTTGTTTCAGCTTCATGAGTAAATTGCTTTATATAACCACGTTCTAATAATTCGTCTAATACACTAGCCATCTTAAATTCCTCCAAATCCATATACTAAATGCCTAATAAATAGTATATATTTAATATGTAAATTTTGCAATTAAAAAGGCACCTTATTATAAAATTTTAAGCATACTTTAACTTAAATAATACTTTAGTATAATTTAAATAAATTAATTTTAAATATTATAAAAAAGTTTGTCATTTAATATTCAATTAGAATAAATATAAAAGGACTGTAATTTTATACAGTCCTTGCTTTTATTATTTTAAAAATTTTTTAATTTATAATTATCTTGATTTATACCCCATGCTAATATACTCAAGTGTATTTCAAAACCTAAAAACAAATTTTAATCTAACTAAAAAACAAAATTTAAATTATTAAAGTAATTGTTTTCAACGAAAATATTTTTATAATTTTTAATCTTTTAACTTACTTTTTAAATATTTATCTTTTAAGCAGCATCACATATATACTCTTTTAAGAAGCTTGGAACATTCTCCTCTGAATCAATATTAATAAATAAATTTATATTATATTGTTTTGTAAGTGATCTTAATTTATTAAATAAATAGTAGGTATCATTGATGTCACAAGAAACTATACTTAAAAACTCATCTATATATATATTTTCAACATCATAATTTGCAGATATCATTCCGCAAAGAAATCCATAAAATCCATTACAATCAGATATTTTGAACTCTTCCATAGATACAAATCTTATCTTCCAATTTAAACTGCTTCTGTGTTTAGTATTTTTATCTATATATACTGAGTCTCCTTTAGCTTTATCTATATAGTTATTTGCAAGCTCAATTAATTTCTTAGTCTTTCCTGAACCTCTTCTGTTACAAAATACTCTAATCATTAGGACCACTCCTTATTTTTAGTTATATTACATTATATTCATAACTTTTAAATTAATCCTAACTTTAATAAATTTTATTTTATATTATTTGGTAATACTACACTAAAGCAATTTTCCTCACTTGAATTTATAAATTTAACTTTATTCTCTTTAAAAACTTCCTTTATTCTTGATAGTCCATTTCCATTATTTAAAAATCTTTTTTTACTATCTATTGTTATTAACTTTTCATAAATCCACATATTTCTTTTTCCACGTAGCTTTACAATATCTTTATCAATAAAGTCCCCAGGACTTGTAATTGTTATTTTATCATCATCTATTACAACTTCTATAAACTTATTAATATCTGTATATTCTCTATAAAGTATTGCATTTTTTATTGCTTCAAAAACTGCAATTTTAGGATAACTTTTATCCAAAATATTATTTAATTCCTTTTCAGCCTTGTCCACCATAGTAATTAAACTACCTTGTATTATTTTACTGTAGTTTCCTTTTACAATTTTTATAATATTATTTGGTATACATAAGCTATTAACTTCTGAAAATACCAAAAGGCCTCCATAGGTACATCTGTATTCATTTAATTCACTTACATAATTTATTATTCCTGATGCCTCTAATAATGCTATTTTATTTTTATCATTAATATTTATTCCTTTTTGTAAAAAATAACTCTCTATTAAAGAATCATCTAACATGTTTATATTACTTCTAATAACACTCGTAGTTTCAACTGTTAACTCCATATTATCTTCAAATGCAGATATAAGCTCACTTCTTCGCATAACATCAGTTGTAGATCCCCTTCTTATATAAAAAATACCATGCTCTTTAACTTGATGTGGTTTTTCACTACTATCACATATAGTAATTACAGCAACTTTTTTCTTTTCTATCCTAAAAAACTCTACTAATAAAGGTATTGGAGGTTCAGTTCTTGATGATATTATTTGCTGAATTTGCTCCTCTGAAAACATATCATCTTTCCTTATACCTTCTACACGCTTACTTTTATCTCTAATTCCAACTATTATATAACCTCTACCACCTTTTGAATTAGCAATAGCACAAATATCTTTTACAAATTCCTTTTTCCCACTTTCTGACCATAGGTCTAACTTCAATTTAAAATCTAATTTTTGCCCCTCATCTTTTTGAATTAAGGAGTGTAACTTTTTAATATCCACTAGCTCTTTCCCCTTTTTATATAAAGTGTTTCTCTATATATAATACTACTCTATTTAAAGCATTGCTCCAAATTGTATAATTAAAAATTATTATTCAAATTAAATATATTATTATGAATTACTACTAAATTACCGATATCATAAAAATAATACATAATTTTTTAATTTCATAAACAATATAATATATTTTCTTTAAAATAACACAACACTCTATTTATATTGAATTTAAATAATAAATAACTTATTTAAGTTTATAACAATTCTTACTTAAAATTAATAAATAAACTATGCTTTAAATAAAAACTCTTAGTAATATATAAAAAATCATATATTACTAAGAGTTTATTATAATTTTATACTAAAAATAACTATCCTCAACTCTATTACTTTCTGATATATTAACATCAACATTTATTCTTAAATCTATTTTTGATAATATATTTTCAACTTGAAGTTTTGGATATTTCATCTCTAAAAGCCTTTCAACTTGTAACACATCAACTTGACTGTTTGAAAATCTTTTAAAAAATTGCATTAAATATTGTTTAATGTTTGCTTCTTCATTTCTCTTAAGCTCTTTAAGTGATTCTTCAGTTACTATAAACCTTCCTTGTGATTCAGCAATTACAGCATTTATTTTTATATCTTTTGTTAATATAACTTCATCATCCTTATATTCTATATCTGTTTTAGTATTACTATTTAATATTTCTAAACTTAAATAACCATCTTTCATCTGCGGATTTTTAACTTCCAAAGTGCCCGTTTTTATTCTATTTGTTAAAAAGTTATAGCTCATACATTCAATAACGTCTATTCTTTCTACCATTTCAGTCATTCTCATAAGAACACCACCTGAAAGCTCTACTCTTTCATCTAATACATCTTTTCTAATGTCTAATCCTCCAAGTACTGTGTAGTTATTTCCTACCTTTGATTCAACTAAATAATCATTTATATTAGTAGTTATTGCTCTTGGATTAGTTTTATTTTTTTGAACTAACTCACTTAAAAATACCCCTAGATACTCTTCATCACTTGAACTTATTTTTATTAATTGTTCAACATCTCCAAAAAACACAAAAACATATGGCTTAACTTGGAACTCTTGATCAGTATTTATTAAACTAAGATATTTGTTTATTCCATCTCTTGCAGCCTTTTCTGTAAATATTATTGCTCTATTTTGAGTGAAGTTAACCTTATAACTTGATGCCATATTTATACTTCTTATTGCCTCAAAAGCAGTTCTTCCAGTACCTTTATATATTATTCTTTTACCTTTATCAGAACTTTCATTTGCATCTCTATAAGGCTTTACACAATCTAAATAAATTAATACATCTCCATTATCTGCTATATCAAATATAGCACAAGTTGTGAATGTAGCTGTATTTATTTCTTTATAATTAAAACAACCTGTCAATATAATTGGAATAAGCAAAATAACAATTAAAACTTTAAAACTTTTTCTTAATACTGTCATAATCTCCACCCTTTCCAATTATAGTTTTTGATATTCTACTTAATCTGCCTCTATATAATAAATCTTTAAATTTAAACTCCTCTAAACTTCCTAATGGGAATAAATATGGATATCCTGTACTCTTTAAATCTGCCAATATAGTAAGGAATACTATAAAGCATAAAAATACACCAGGTAATCCATATATAGAACCAGCAATAACAAAAATTATAGACCAAATTGATACTGCACCATAAAGCTTTGGAATTAAGAAATAACTCAAAGAACTAAGTGCAACTACAATTATAGTTATTCTAGATGCAATTCCTGCACCAACTGCCGCATCACCTAAGATAAGTGCTGCTACTATACTCATTGCCCCTCCAATTGGCTGTGGAAGTCTAAGACCAGCTTCTTTTATTATTTGAAATGCAAACATCATCATGAGCACTTCAACGATAGTTGGAAAAGGTACCCCAGCTCTTGATACAGCGAGCCTAAACAAAAATAATGACGGTATAAGCGCAAAATGATATGTTATTATTGCAACATAAATTCCTGGTACAAATGTAGCGAATATAAATGCTAAAATTCTTAATCCTCTTGTAAAGTTAGCAAAAATTCTATTTATATAATAATCATCTGGCATTTGAAAATTCTCTACAAAAAAATATGGCACTGTAACTACAAATGGAGTTCCATCTACTAATATAGCTACTCTTCCTTCCATAATCTTTGCTGCTACTTCATCAGGCTTTTCTGTATATCCAGTTGTGTCAAAGAGAGAATTATTTTCTTTGAGTTTACTTTCAACATAGTTTGTATCTAGTACAAAATCTAAATCCATATCGTTAACACACTTTTTTACATAATCTATTAAATTTTTAGGAGCTATTCCCTTTATGTAAGCTACACAAATAACAGTCTGACTTTTTTCACCAACATAAACTGGTTCAAACTTAAGATCAGGATTTTTAATTTTTCTTCTTATTAATGCAATATTATCAACAAAAAGCTCATTAAACCCTTCTCTTGGCCCCTTTATAACTGATTCAGTAACTGGTATGCCAATACCTCTTCTTACATATCCCTTTACCTCGCAATAAATCATTTCTTCATAGCCTTCAATAAATATTACAATATCTCCTGAAACTATATGAAGCATAGCATCATCTATATTTGTTTTATCCTTTACATAATTTGCAATATTTATCTCAAGTACATTAGTAATAAGTTCATCTAAGTTATTGCAAGGAACTCTTTGAGCTCTTATTGGCGCAACAATATAATCACTTATAAACTGAGTACTACACAAATTATCAATAAATACTAAAGTCATTTTACCAAGCTCGCCGTTTATCTCTCTATATTTAACGTCAAAGCTATCCTTAAATCTCTCTTTTATTATTTGTAAATTTTTATCCATAAGCATCACCTAAAAATATTATTCCTCTATAAATGTTTAATATTCATTATTTTGCTAATACTATACTTGAATATGGTAAGTTATAGTTTTAGAGGTGATTAAATGAATAAAATATCAAGTAAACATTATATATTTCTCATACTTATAGTTTCAGCAATAAGTCTTAGAAGTTATTCTTCTATATTTATAGATTTAGGTGATAGAGACACTTGGGTTGCAGCAATTATAGCTGGAATTATTTATATAGCTTTTTCATTTTTTATTTTTTATGTATGTAAGAAAACTGATACTTTTGACTTCAAAGAAATATTTGAACTTACATATCCTAAAACATTAAGTAATATTTTTATATTTTTATTTTCATTACATTTATTTATAACATCAGTAGAAACAGCTGCAATACAAGCTGATTCAATTCATACAAATATATTTTTAGAAACTCCAGTTTGGTATTCTTTATTATTGTTTATAATTCCAACTGCTTATTTAATAACAAGAAGATTAGATACCATTATGATTGTTGTAATAATATCTTGTGCTTTTATATATATTTCAGTTTTCATAGTAGAAATATTTACATTTAAATATATAAAGCCACAGCTTTTATTACCAATTATGGGCTATGGAATTAGTAAAAAATTTATATATGCAGTACTTCTTATACTTGGTTCATTTGCTTCAACTGCAATAACATTTCCATTTTTAAAATATATGGATAAAAAAAATAAATTTTTAAAATATACAACTTTAACTAATATTTTTGTTGTTTTTATTGTAGTTATAAGTATAGCTGCAGCTATTGGAACTTTTGGACCTCTTAGAGCTTGTAATATTTATTATCCAGAATTTATAAGAGTACAAAGAATTCAAATTAACGGCTTTATAGAATTTGGAGATTTATTTTTTATAGCTAAAACAGTATGTATATGGACACTTAAATATACCCTTGCTGTAATAGCAATAAGACATATTTATTCAAATATATTTACTAACAAAATTTTATTTTCAATTATATATTCAATTTTAGTATTTGTATTGGCTCTTCCTTTAGCTAGACATCATTACTTATTATTTGATTTATTAAAATTATATAAGCTTATTTCATTAATTGTATTTTGTCTTCTACCATTTGTAACATTTTTAATTTATTATATTAAATGGCGTAAAAAACTTATTCCTGACATAAAATCTAAAAATACAAATAAAAATATAACTTAATATATACAAATTGACATTAATATATATGCCCCCTATAATTTTATATATAACTAAAATTAAGGAGTGACGCACTATGGAAAATAAAGATGCTAAGAAAGTCATCTTTAGTGGAATCCAACCTTCTGGTGATCTTACATTAGGTAATTATCTAGGAGCTATAAAAAATTGGGTTAAGCTTCAAGATGAATACAATTGTTATTTCTGTGTAGTTGATTTACATGCTATAACAGTACCACAAAAACCAGCAGATTTAAGAAGAAGAACTTTAGAACTTCTTTCAATATATTTAGCATGTGGCATTGACCCTGAAAAGAATACTCTTTTCATTCAATCTCATGTACCTGCACACTCAGAATGTGCATGGCTTTTAACTTGTAACTCATATGTGGGTGAGCTTTCAAGAATGACTCAATACAAAGATAAATCAAAAAAAGCTGGAAATTCAGTAGGAACAGGATTATTTACATATCCTGTACTTATGGCTGCTGATATTTTACTTTATCAAACTGATTTAGTTCCAGTTGGAAAAGATCAAATTCAACATTTAGAGCTTACAAGAGATATAGCTATAAGATTTAATAACAATTATAGTGAAACATTTAAGATTCCTGAAGGATATGTTCCTAAAACAGGTGCTAAAATAATGAGTTTACAAGAACCAACTAAGAAAATGTCAAAATCTGATGATAATCCAAACTCATTCATATTATTAATGGATCCACCTGATGTTATAAGAAAGAAAATTTCAAGAGCTGTAACAGACAGTATCGGAATCGTTAATTATTCAGATGAACAACCTGGAGTTAAAAACTTACTTAATATACTAGCTGCAATAAATAATGTAGAACCTGAAAGTTTAGTTAAAAATTATGAAGGTAAAGGTTATGCAGATCTAAAAAAAGATGTAGCTGAAGCAATCATTAATGAATTATCTCCAATTCAAGATAAAGTTAAAGAACTTATTAAAGATAAGAAAACTCTTGAAGCTATATATAAAGAAGGAGCTAATAAAGCTTCATATATAGCTAATAAAACTTTAAGAAAAATGCAAAAGAAAATTGGATTTATTCCTAGATAAAAAAAGAAGTTAAAGCAATATGCTTTAACTTCTTTTTTTAAAACTAATTCTATTTAAAACTAATTCTATAAATCTTTATTTAAAATCAATTTTCAATTTATATTATTTTATAAAATTAATATAAATGACATGCAACTAAGTGATCTTTCTTAACCTCTTTTAATATAGGTGTTTCACTCTTACATATATCCTTAGCAAACTTACATCTGCTTGCAAATCTACAACCTGGTTTCGGATTTATAGGACTACTTATTTCACCTTCAAGTTCTATTCTCTTTTTCTCACATTCACTATATTGTGCAACTGGTATAGCAGACATAAGAGCCTTAGTGTATGGATGAAGTGGCTCTTCATATAATTCATTACTATCTGATAATTCCATTAAGTTTCCTAAATACATTACTCCAACCTTATCTGATATATGTCTAACCATTGATAAATCATGAGCTATAAAAAGATATGTTAAATCCATTTTTCTTTGAAGCTCAATAAGCAGATTAACAACTTGTGCTTGTATTGATACATCAAGAGCTGATATAGGTTCATCACATACAATAAACTTAGGTTCAACAGCAAGTGCTCTTGCTATTCCTATACGCTGTCTTTGTCCACCTGAAAATTCGTGTGGAAATCTTGATGCATGCTCTTTATTAAGTCCAACAAGATCTAAAAGCTCATATATTCTATTTGTCCTTGCTTGACCTGTATAAAGTTTATGTATATCAATACCTTCTGCTATTATATCTCCAACTGTCATACGTGGATTTAATGATGCATAAGGATCTTGGAATATCATCTGTGCAAATCTTGCATGCTTTCTTCTTTCCTTATTGCTTAACTTGCTCATATTAACACCATCAAGCAATACTTCTCCATCAGTTACATCATAAAGACCTATTATTGTTCTACCACATGTAGTTTTACCGCATCCTGATTCACCAACTAAACCTAATGTCTCACCCTTATTTATAGTAAAGCTAACTCCATCAACTGCCTTTAATGTTTTTCCTTTTCCTACATTAAAATACTTTTTTAAATCTTTAACTTCTAATAATACTTCTTTACTCATTAGCTTTTCCTCCTATCTTTAAAGGTGATACAACCTTTGGAGCATATTCATGCATAAGCCAACAATTAACCTTATGAGATTCTGAAAGTTTTGTTTCTTCTGGCATCTCTTCCTTACAAATTTCCATTGCATACTCACATCTAGCTGCAAATGGACATCCTTTTGGTGGATTTAAAAGGTCAGGTGGTGTTCCTTCTATTGAATATAATTCAGCTTTATGCTCTGTATCTAGAGTAGGCATTGATCTTAAAAGCGCCCATGTATATGGATGTTTTGCATCCTCAAATATTTCTTTTACGCTTCCTCTTTCTAATATTACTCCAGCATACATAACTTGAATTTTATCAGAATGTTCTGCAACAACTCCTAAATCATGAGTTATTAATACAACAGCTGTTTTAAATTTTTCTTTTAATTTATCTATAAGCTCCATTATTTGTGCTTGAATAGTTACATCAAGTGCTGTAGTTGGCTCATCAGCAATTAATACCTTTGGATGACATGCAAGTGCAATTGCAATCATCATTCTCTGTCTCATACCACCTGAAAACTCAAATGGATATTGATTTATTCTAGTTTCAGGATTCGGAATATTAACAAGCTTAAGTAGCCTAATAGCTTCTTGTTTAGCTTCTTCGCCCTTTAATCCTCTATGTATATTTAAAACCTCAATTATTTGCTTCCCAAGCTTCATAGTAGGATTTAAAGAAGTCATAGGATCTTGGAATATCATTCCTACATCCCCACCTCTTAAACTTTGAAGCTCCCTTTTATTTAAACTTAATACATCTTTTCCGTTACATATAATTTTAGAATCTTTATCTACTTCTGCTGGTGGTGTTGGTAATAATCTCATTATTGATTTAGCAGTTATACTCTTTCCACAACCAGATTCTCCAACTATTGCTAGAGTTTCTCCTTCTTTTAAATCAAAACTAACACCTCTAACTGCTTGAACAACCCCAGCGTAAGTTTTAAACCTTACTTTTAAATCTTTAACTTCAAGTACTTTTGACATCTCTCTACCTCCCAAATCAAGAACCATTATTACTGTCTAAGCTTAGGATCTAAAGCATCTCTTAATCCATCACCTAATAAGTTAAACGCAAGCATTGTTATTGCAATTGCTAATGATGGGAATATAAGCTGACTTGGGTAAAATTGCATTACTTGTTGTCCAGCTGATGCCATAGCACCCCAACTTGTTTGTGGTGGTTGAATTCCAAGTCCAATAAAACTTAAAAACGCTTCTGCAAATATGTAACTTGGTATATCAAAAGTTATATATACAATAATAATCCCTAAAGTATTTGGAATCATGTGTTTCATTATAATTCTAAAAGGACTAGCACCTAAAGTTTTTGCTGCCATAACATACTCTGACTCTTTAAGTTGCATTACTTGTCCACGAACCATTCTTGCAATACCTGTCCATCCTGTTATACAAAGTGCAATTAGAAGAGGTAATATACCATTTCCAAGTCTTATAGCTATTAATATAACAACAATTAAATATGGAATTCCACTTAAAACTTCCACTATTCTCATCATTATGCTATCTACTTTTCCACCAAAATATCCACTTACTCCTCCATATATAATTCCAACTACACATTCAATTAAAGTACCAACAAAAGCAATAATTAATGATACTCTTCCACCAATCCATAATCTATCAAATAAATCTCTTCCTAGATTATCAGTTCCAAACCAATGAGAAGCTGAAGGTCCTTGGTTCATAGCATTTATATTTTGAACCATATAATTATCACCTGCAATAATAGGTTGTATTATACACATAAGTATAAGTACTATTAAAATAATTAATGAGCTTAAAGCTACTTTATTTTTCCTAAGCCTTCTCCAAGCATCTTGCCAATATGTTAAGTTTGGCCTAGCTATTTGTTCTGCTTTATTTTTATCTATACCAACAACTTTAAACTTTTCTCTAGTTAATTCAGCCATATTTCCCCCTCCTATTTACCCTCTAATTTAATACGTGGATCTACGACACTATATAAAATATCTACCATAAGAAGTGATAATATATAAAGAGCTGCAAAGAATAATGTCAGTCCCATAATCACGTTATAATCCTTTGTATATATTGCATCTACTAATCCATTACCAATACCAGGAATAGCAAATATTCTTTCAATAACTACAGTTCCTGTTATTATTGTAGCTATTTGTGGTCCAAGTATTGTTATTATTGGTAACATAGAATTTCTTAAAACATGTCTAAAAGTTATTGCCCCAAAAGATAAACCTTTAGCCTTTGCTGTTAATATATAATCTTGTCCAAGAACATCTAAAACTGAAGTTCTCATATATCTTGCATAAGTTGCTATACTACTAAAACTTAATGCTATTGTTGGTAATATTGTAAACTTAAATCTTTCTAAAAATGGAGTACTACTACTAAACCAACCTGCAATAGGAAGTCCACTATTTCCTCCTACAGTACTTTGTATTAAAGTTGCAAGAACAAAGCTTGGAATAGAAACTCCAAGTATTGCAATAAACATAACTACATAATCTATTGCTGTATTTCTCTTAAATCCTGCTATAATTCCAAGCAACACACCTACTACTAATCCTAAAAGTACTGATTGAACTCCGACTCTTGCTGATGCTGGAAATCTATCTTTAATTATTTCTCCAACCCCAAGTCCTGGAGTTACAAAAGAATCACCTAAATCTCCTTTAACAAGATTCTTAATGTATAGCACATATCTTTCTGTAATTGGCTTATCTAATCCATATTTAGCTTCCATAGTCTTAAGTACTGACTCTGGTAATTTTTTAGCTTGTGCCCTTACAGGGTTTCCTGGCATACTATTCATTAAGAAAAATGTAGCTGATACTATAACAAATAAAGTTATTATCATTAATCCTAATCTTTTTAAAAGATATCTAACCATATATTTTGCCCCCTTATTTATTTAGCTTATTCTATATATGCCCATCTTAATTGATAATTTCCACCAAACTTTGGATATTGCATTCCATGAACATATTTCTTTTGGAATGAATGTATATCTAAATAATATGTTGGAGCTACTGCTGGATTTTCAGCAACTTCAATTTTTTCTATTTCTTTATACATATCAAGCCTTTTATCAATATTTATTTCTGTCTGTAATTCTTCTAATAACTTATTAACCTTAGGATCATTATACTTTCCATAATTACTTCCATTTTTTGCCCCATATAAATCTAAGAAAGTCATAGGGTCATTATAGTCTGCACCCCATCCAGCCATTGCTATATCAAATTCTCCTGAATCTTCTTTTCTTAAGAAATCTGAAAAATCTGCTGGTATTGAAAGTTTAATATTTACTCCAATTTTATTTTTCCAAGTATTTTGTAAATATTCTCCTAAGTTTTTATAACTTGAACTACTTCCTTGAAGTAAAAAGTTTATATTATATTTTGAAGGATCTGGATCAAGTCCTAACTCTTTTAATCCTTCTACAAATAATTTTTTAGGATCTTCTTTTATTATTTCTTTCAATGGTTCTTTAACTTTTTTTCTATAATTCATGTCTCCAACTACAATTCCATCTGGAACTAATCCATAAGCTGGAACTCCACTTTTTAATATATCTTTTGTATATTCTTCTCTATTTATAGCTATGGATAAAGCCTGTCTTACTTTTGTATTTTGTAATATTTTATTTGACTTAAAATTAAATTGATTATAGAAAACAGTTGGCATTACACCACTTACTTCATCCCATTTATTTTCACTAACTCCTTTTTGAAGTTCTTTTATGTATTCACCATTAACCTTAAACATTACATCAAGCTGACCACTTAAAAACATTTGATATTGTGTATTTGCTTCATTAATTTGAGTTAAATTTACTTCATCTAATTTAATGTTTTTTGCATTCCAATAGTTTGGATTTTTAACTAATTCAACTTTAGCTCCTCTTTGCCAATTAGAAATCATAAATGGTCCACTAAATACTAATCCTTCTTCTCTACTTCCATATTCTTCACCTTGCTTTTCAACCACATCTTTTCTTTGTGGTGCTAAAGCTGGAAATGCTACTAATTGAGAAAAATATGGAATTGGATTTTCAAGTTCTACAACTAAAGTTTTATCATCTGGTGTTCTTATTCCAACATCTTCTGCTTTTGCTTTTCCATTAAAATAATTTTCTCCATTTTTTACACCAAATAAAAAGAATGAATATCCAGCTGCAACATTAGGATCTAACATTCTCATCCATGCATATTTAAAGTCTTTTGATGTAAGATCTTTTCCATCACTCCACTTAAGACCATCCCTTAAATGAAATGTATATGTTTTTTCATCTTTACTCTTTTCAAAAGATTTTGCTGCTCCAGGCACTGGCTTATCATTATCATATACTAATAATGTTTCCTGAGTATTTTGAGATATGTTAAAAGACTCAGAATCAGTAGCCTTTACAGAATCCATAGTTTTAATTGCCCCAGTTGTTAAATTTAACTTTTTTAAATTTTTAGATGATGTAGAACTTTTACTTCCACACCCTGTGAATAAAATTACTATTAATCCGCTAATTAAAAATGTGCTTATTGCTTTTTTAGCTTTCATACTGCTGCCCCCTTTTTATATATTCTATCAAAAATTTAAAGAAGCAATTTTATATTTTTAGTAAACTTTAAACACGATTAATAAATTATTAAATAAATGCTTATTTTTTTATCATTTCGTTATATGTACACATATAATATACATATGTACTTCACCCGTTTACTATACGTTTTTTCTTTAATATTCCATTGAAAACTTATCCAAATTTTTAAAAATTTAAAAATGGCTATATCCTTCATTTTAAAGGGATAATAGCCATTTTATATATAATATGTAAATGTAAATGTTAACTAATATTTATATATTTTTTGGTTGTTTTATTCGGGATTTTTTAATAATTAACATTTGTTAGTTAATTTTATTATTTTTTGATTATTTGTAATTTTACTTTAGTAAAAATATGTATAAAAAACCTCTATTTATTAATAATTTGTTTCTAATTAACATTTTAGAAACATTATTATTTATATTGATAGTTTATATGTATATTCTTTATCAAAAAGTACTATATATTTAAATAAAATAATTAAAATATTAAACTTTAATATATATTTCTACTTATCTGTTTATTTATATAAAAAAGCTATTATGAAATAAATCAATAATTATTTCATAATAGCTTTTAGTTTATACCTTCTATTCATGTTACTTTTTAAAAGTATTATTTTTTATTTTGTTTATATTTTTAATTTATATTTATTTAAGAACTTCTTCCCAGTCTTTATTTTCTAAATAATCTAAAAGCTGATTTCTTAACTCATCTTTCTTAAGTCCAAACTCTATTGTAGCTTTTAAGAAACCAAACTTATCTCCAACATCATATCTTCTACCTTCAAAGTCATAAGCATACATAGCTTCTTGAGAAATTAATGTTTTTAAAGCATCTGTTAATTGAATTTCTCCGCCTTTTCCTGGTGCTGTATTTTCTAATATTTCAAATATTTGTGGAGTTATTATATATCTACCAAGAATAGCTACATTAGTTGGTGCTTCTTCTTGTTTTGGTTTTTCAACTAAATCCTTTACTTTGTATACTCTATCTTCAATATGAAGTCCATCAACTATACCATATTTTGAAACATCTTCTTCTGGAACAGTTTGAACTCCTAATATTGATGTTTTATATTCATCAAAGCAATCCATAAGTTGTTTTAAACATGGCTTTTTGCTATCTACAACATCATCCCCTAATAATACTGCAAATGGCTCATTGCCAACAAATGTTTTAGCACAATGAATAGCATGACCTAATCCCTTAGGTTCTTTTTGTCTTATATAATGAATATCAACCATATCTGATATATCTCTTACAAGTTCTAAAAGTTCATCTTTTCCTGATTTCTCAAGTTCCATTTCAAGTTCTACTGATTTATCAAAATGATCTTCAATGCATTTTTTATTTCTACCTGTTATAATTAATATTTCTTCAATTCCTGATGCAATAGCTTCTTCTATAATATATTGTATAGTTGGTTTATCAACTATTGGTAACATTTCTTTAGGTTGTGCTTTTGTTGCAGGTAAAAATCTAGTTCCAAGTCCAGCTGCAGGTATTATTGCTTTTTTTACTCTCATTATTTATCCCCCTCTTTAGAACAATAATTTAAATATTATCTACTAAAATTATCCTAGTAAAGTTAAATTTATAAAATTTATTAAAAATACGAATTTATTATATCATAACATTAAGTTATTTTTCTATATAACTATTCATCAATGTTAAACGTTATCTGTTGATAATTTGATAATTTTTTTGCCATTATCAAATCTATATTACATCATTTCCAAAGTTTATTTATTGAATTTTATAAAATTTAATGCTAATATAGTTGATATATTAAAATGTAAATAAATAAAAAGTTTACAAACTTTAAATATATTTGATTTTACGTTAAAAAATAAAATTATATTATTTTAATTTTAAAAAGAATTTATAAAAGGAAGGTTTTAATTATGAACAAAAGAACAAAAGATTTTTTAATAGTAGGCTTTGCTCTATTTGCTATGTTTTTTGGTGCTGGTAACTTAATATTCCCTCCGTTTCTTGGTAAATCGGTTGGAAGTGAATATATATTTGCTATAATTGGTTTTTGCTTAACTGGAGTTGGACTACCTTTACTTGCTATAATTGCATGTATAAAAGGTGATGGTACTTTTGAAACAATGGCTTCAAAAATTAGTCCTAAGTTTGCTTTAATTTTCGCAACACTTTTATTTGTAGCAATAGGACCTATGCTTGCAATTCCAAGAACTGCAGCAACAACTTATGAATTAACTATACATCCATTTTTCCCAGAAGTTCCATCAATAGCTTGGATGGTTGTATATTTTGCTATAAACTTATTTTTTATATTTAGAAAATCAAGTGTTATTGATTTAATAGGTAAATTTTTAACACCTGCATTACTTATTATATTAGCTATAATTATTTTTAAAGGAATAATATCTCCAATTGATGCTATTGAAAGTACTGGAGCTACATCAGTTCTTTCAAGTTCATTCCTTGAAGGATATCAAACAATGGATGCTCTTGCAGCATTACTTTTTGCAGCAATAGTATCTGGTAATATAATTGCTAAAGGTTATAAACAAAAAGATTTAGTTCCTATGACTATAAAAGCTGGAGTAGTTGCTGCTATTGGACTAGCATTTGTGTATGGTGGTTTAACATTTATTGGAGCACAAACTGCTACTGCCGCACCAGCTGATGCAACAAAAACAACATTACTTTTATTTATTTCAAAAAATATTTTAGGAAATGTTGGTCCAGCAATTATAGGAATAGCTATGGGACTAGCATGTCTTACAACTTCAATTGGATTAATATCTGCTGGAGCATCATTCTTTACTGAAATCTCAAAAGGGAAATTACCTTATAAAGTTAATGCGTTAATTATTTCAGTAATTAGTATCGGAATTGGTTCTCTTGGTGTTGATCATATTGTAAAAATATCAGGACCAATACTTAATATATTATATCCAGTTGCTATAACTCTTATTGTAACAACTTTATTAGATAAATTCTTAACTAATATAAATGCTGTAAGACTTGGAGTTTACACTTCATTAGTTTTTGGAGTAATCGGAATAATTCCTGGAATAAACTTAAACTTTATTCCACTTGGAGCTCAAGGATTCCCTTGGCTTATTCCAACAATAGTTGCTATCCTTTTAGGATATGTAATATTTAGATCTAAATCTAAAAATGATGAAACTAATTTAAATAATTTAAATGAAATTGAAGCTTCTTAATTTTAAGAAGCTTCTTTTTAATCATTTCTTATTTAATATTAATTTTATTTTTCATTTCATTAATTAAATTATTTTTTAACTTAGAATTTATTTATAAATATATTTCTTATAAATACATAATATAATTTTGCTAATATAATTTTTAAATTTATTGCTTTTATTGTAATTTAATCGTTATAAATAGTTAACTTTACATTATTTTTTAATAATGATAAAATTTTGAATGTGTAAATTTATAATATTTAATTTATTCAAAACTTAAGTAAAGGAGGTTTTTTTATATGTCTATAAAATTAATTTGTATTGATATGGATGGAACGCTTTTAGATAATAATCATCAAGTATCAGAAGATAATAAAAAAGCTTTAATAGAAGCTAAAGAAAAAGGTATTATAATTGCTTTAACTACAGGTAGATTATTTACATCAGCTAAATATTATTCTGATTTAATAGGAATTGATGCACCTATAATTTCATCTAATGGTGCCTACATAAGAGAAAAAAAATCATCTCATGTTTTATATGAAAGACCATTATCACTTGATGAATCTTTAGAAATATATAATATATCAAAAAAATACAGTTTTAATGCTTACTTTAATACTCATGATACAGCAATATCTACTACTGAGTTTAAAGAAAATCATGCTTATAAAATTACTAATAAAAATATCCCAGAAGAAGACAAAATTAAATTTATAGTATCTAAAGACTTAACAGATACTTTAATAAAGCTTGAAGGAGATATTTTAAAATTTATCGCTGTAAATAATGAAGCTAATGATGAAGAACTTTTAAAAGCAAAAAATGAATTCCTAAGTCTTGGCAGATATGAAGTTGTAAGTTCAGGACTTAATAATTTTGAAGTAATGAAAAAAGGAACTTCAAAAGGAAATGCAGTTAAGCATTTATCAGAAATGCTTAATATAAATAAAGATGAAATAATGTGTATTGGAGATAGTGAGAATGATCTTTCTATGATAAGATATGCCGGCATTGGAGTTTGTATGGGTAATGGACTTGATTTATT
>NZ_JAUNLM010000093.1 GCF_030532265.1 Clostridium sp.
AGCTATTTAGAGTTATGCTTTTAGAACAAGTATATAGAGCTTTTAGAATAATGAACAATGAACCGTATCATAAATAACGGAGGTTTTTTCTTATAAATAAGTGGAACAAAATGATTGTAGAATAATTACAACTAGAAGTTTATAATATTATTGAATTCAGTAAAAAGATAAGAATGAGGAGATATGGTATGGATTATATAAATAAGATAATTAATTTAGATTGTATAGAGGGAATGAAAAATATACCTGATGATTATATAGCATCATGTATAACAGACCCACCATATAATTATGAGTTTATAGGTCACAATTGGGATAATGAAGAAATAAAAAGAAGAAAAGAAAGAGTTCAAGAATCGTCATCAACTCTTGTTAAAAATATACCGTATGGAAGTGGATTAGCAGGAGGAGTTAGAAATAAAAGATGGTATGAAAAAAATAGAAATAATATATTAGATTATTCAAAATGGATTGAGGAATGGGGAAGAGAATTATATAGGATAATTAAGCCAGGAGGGTTAGTTTTTGTATTTAATAGCACAAGAACTATAGCACATGTTCAAGTAGCATTAGAAAATGTAGGGTTTTATTCGAGAGATATAATGGTATGGAGACGTAATAGTGGAATCCCTAAAGGATTAAATGTTGCAAAAAAGTTAGAAAAGATGGGAAAGGAAGATTGGCAAAAGTGGGAAGGATGGCATAGCTGCTTTAGAAATGAATGGGAAGCAATTTGCGTAGTTCAAAAACCTCTAATAAATAATTATATTCAGACATTAGAAAAATATAACGTAGGATTATTTAAAGCAAAAACAGAAAATGGATTTAAAAGCAATATAATTGAAAATGTAAAAAGAGATGAGAAGGATGAGTTTAATACACATTCTACTGTAAAACCATTAGATTTAATAAAGGAATTAATAGATATATCTGTTCCAAGATATGATGATAATATAGTATTAGACCCTTTTATGGGAAGCGGGACTACTGCAGTAGCTGCTAAAGAATTGGGGATAAAATTTATTGGATTCGAGATATGTGATGAGTATGTAGATATTGCTAACAAGAGATTAGAGAATATCAACTTAAAAAATAAGCAATTGCAATTTCAAGAAATAGCTATAGATAAAGAATAAAAATTAAGAGGATTTAAATCCTCTTAATTTTATTTTCTTGTAATATTAAACTTTGAAGCAAATTTAGAAAGTAGTTTTTCAACATTTACGCCAGTATTGTCAAGTACATATTTTATAGAGGCTTGTCCAGTTAAAACAGTCCAACCACCATTGTTACATGCTGTTATAGCGGCAGGTAGGTTGTCATCTCTTAGGATTAATAAAACAGGTCTATATCCTTTTTCACTAAGTAATTTACCATAAGCTTTGAATTTTTTTAAAGTACCTGAATCTCCAGAACCTATTCTATATTTAGTATCAATAGCATCATTTCCAGCAACTAAATCACATGGTTCATCTAATCCAATGCTAATAGCTTCACCATATTCATTATGGTTATGTCTAAAAATATGGTTAATAATTAATTGCCACGCCATTCCTAATTCTCTGCCCCAGTATTGTCTATTTTCTCTTTTAAGTTCAGGAGTTATACCAAAAGTATCCATAAGTATATCTGAATCATTGTTTTCATCAGAATAAACTTTATTAGAAAATGAATTATAGTAATTTTCTAACACTTTAGAAACGTCGTTTTCTAATTGATTACTACACATTTAAATCAATCCTTTCATATTTTTTGTATAAATTTTTACAATTAATATTGTATCATGTTATTTTGTATTTTATAACCATAAAAGTATAAAATAGGAGAAAATAAAAATTACAAAATATAAAGTAGGAGGTTATACAATGGTTGAAATTCAAATTACAAAATTTATAGATATAGATATACATGGAAAAGAAAGCCGAGAATACTCATATGGATATAGAATATATAATGATGAATGTTCTGAATATAATAATTTTTATTACAGTATAGATGAATTATATGCAATTCTTAATAAAGAGAATATAATAAATTTTTTGAAGCATAATCATAGTGAGTTCTATGAAGTTATAAAATCTGATGGTAAATTAATATTTAATGGAGAAATTATAAGTATAGATTAAATATGCTTATAATTAATATAAATATTAAAAAAAATTAAAATTTATATAATAAATGTAATAGGATATAAAAAAATATATATTCTATATGTATAATAAAAAGACTTTTACTAGAATTAGTAAGAGTCTTTTTATATAAGGAGGAAAGAATGAAGAAAATTTATTTAAAGGAGCAATTAAAAGAGTATCCAATAGAAGTAATTAAAAGTACTTCTGAAATTATAGATATACTTAATGAAAACTACGGAGAAAACAGAGATGTAGATAAAGATTTAGGGGGATATGTTTTAGTGGCTGAAAGTATAAAAGATGTTAAAATACTTAAGAATTGAATGTTGAAAGACATACTATCAGAATATATAGACAAGATTATATGTAGTGAAGGAGTTAATTATACTTCTTCACTATTTTTACTTTCTAGCGATTTTTCAGTAGCAGTAATAGATGATGAAGAACTCTCTAAGACACTTTTAGAATAAGGAGGTCATTATGGCAAATAAAATAATAAAAAGTACGAAATATTGTAACATTATAAGTCAAGCTAAAGTAGATGATGAAAATATACTTATTGCATAGAAAGAATATTTGTAAAATCAAAAAGAAGAGAGGAAATAAGATTCTCTTTATACAAAGACACAATAAGGTCTAGCAACAGATACATTCCAAGAAGCTTAGATGTAACAGAGCTTGAACTTATTGAACTAATAAAAAAAGCTATAAAGGATAAAGTTTTTTCAAAGGAATTCATTGAGATGTTAAAAAATGAAATAAATAATATATAAGACTCTAATTGCTAATAAGTAGTGATTAGAGTTTTTCTATTTTAAGGAGAGATGAAAATGTTTAATAAAGAAAACAGATACATTACAAAAGGTATAAATGAAATGGTAGATATAAGGCTACAAATATTTATGTGGAGAGTTATTGATGGTTTAAAAGATAAGGTAGAGAAAGTTGACTATCTACAAGTATTTGAAATTGAAAAGGAATATGGAACTATAACAATTAATCATAGGCAAGAAGTACCTAAATACAATGAAGAACACATAATAGAGTTATGTGACATTGAAATTGAAGTTGTAGGAAAAATAAAAATTTTTGTAATAGATGATGGAGATCATTCAACGATGCTTTTAGCAGAAGAATATTAATAATAAGGAGAGATATAGATGTTTAAAAATATTTTAGGATTACCAATAGTTATAACTAAGGAAGAGTTAGAAGATAAAGAATCAAGAATAAACGCTATTATAAAGCATTCAAAGAAAGATAATAATGTATATAGCATTGAGCTTAAAGGAGAAGTAGCAAATAAATATGTAGATAGTAATTATGATATTGATGAATGCCAAGATTTTTGGGAAGAGGTTCTAAATATTTCAAAGGATTATTACGATGAAAATTACTCAATTCAAATGCTACCTAATAGTATATGCTTAGAATTTGAAGATGAATATTATTTTACAACACCTAATAACACTATAATAGTAGATTTTGAAAAAGGAACATTAGAAAGTAAATATAAGTGCATAAAGTATAAAAAGCTTATACCTAAATATATAAAGAATGAAGATTTACAGATAACTAAAATTTCAACAAATGATATAGCAACAGGAGGAGCTTTTAGAGTTGGAATTATAGATAATAGTAATGGGAAAGAGTTAACAGGTCATTCAAGCGATATAATAAAGTTTATAAAAGATTTCAAGAACTCATTTACTAATGATTTGACTTGTTTTATGTATTTTGTAGAAGAAAAAGGAGATATAAAATAGTCAAAACATTTGATACGAATTACTTAATGCCTGGAGAAATTATGGTTAATGAAGAGCTAGAAAAAGAAAGACAACCACTATTAGTAAATGTAACAGATGAAGTTAATAAAGAGGTTCAATATAAGTTAATAAAAGAAATATTACAGAACTTTAGTAAAGTGCCATCAAATTGCAAAATAAGAGAAAAACAAAAGATGTTACTTCATATGTTAATATGAGAAATAACTATAGGTAAAGATAGAAATATAGAGTCAATAAAACTAAAAATAAATGATAAGTTAATAGGATATTTAAGTATTTAAGAAGGTGAGCAAAAGAAGGTTACTCCTTCTTCTTTTATGTTAAGAAGTGTTGGAATGAGTATGTTGAACTTGGATATTCCCATATAAAGTATAACTTTAAAAAATATACAATATTGAAATTATTCCAATAAATGGTATAATTTTATCGTGTGAAAGTATTTATCAGATAAATTAGGATTTGATAGTGAGATGTGTTTTATGGAATTTACAGTAATCAAATTATAGTTAAAATATATCTATACATGATTAAAAATTTCGGTAATGTTATTGTGGTTTTGAACTATCTTATTAGTAAATTATAAAAATTATGCAAGGAGTTTTATTATGAAGAAAAGAAATATTGTAGTTATAAGTATATCGTTTATTTTTGT
>NZ_JAUNLM010000023.1:0-27604 GCF_030532265.1 Clostridium sp.
CTGGTTTGTGTTCTGGTTTGTTTTCTTCATTATTATTTGATGTTGGAATTGCTATTGCTTCTTGTGATGTAGTATTTTTTGAAGTTAAAGTATTCTTATACATTAAATAATATGCTGATGCTGACCAACTAAAGTTTTTAGTATGAAGACCTTCTCCTGTTTCTGGATTATAATTTTCTCTAATTGGTCCATCCCCCATTAATCCTTCTGCATTATTAAATAACTTTTTAGCCATTCTTTCAGCATCTTTGTTATATCCATAATTTTGAAGAGCCTCTACTCCATATAATGCTTGATCAAGCCATACTGGTCCTCTCCAATATTTACTTGGGTCATATTTTGAATTATCTTTTGATGCTGTTGGGAAAGGTACAAAAGTATCGAATTTTCCTGGATCGACCATATTATCTTTAACTTTTTCTGCTTCCTCTCTAGTAGCCATTTTTGCCCATAAAGGAATCCATCCTTCTGTTCCTTTTCCTCTTTCATCTAACATATTTTTCTTCTTTCCATCTTCACTTATTTGAAGATCATAGAAAAATCCTGTTTTCTCATCAAACATATTTTCACTTACATATTCTCTTACATATTTTGCTTCTTTATCATATTTATTTGCATCAGATGACTTTCCTAATTCATTTGCTATTGATTTTAAAAATCCCTTTTCTGCATAAAGATATGCATTTAAATCAACTGATTCTTGATTTATTGAATATCCAAGAAGCTTTCCATTTTTATCTTTATTCTCAAATACCTTTACACCAACATCTTCTCCGCCAGCTCCTTCTTTATCAAATCTTGTAGCATTATCCATACCACTTTCCCAAGCAGCTGCTAATATTACTTCATCTTCATTAAATTTAGGATTTCCTTTTTCATCTTTCACAATATTTCCATTTTCATCGTATAACCAATGTGCATCATGTACCATTCCACCATATTCTGCTATACCATTTTTATCATGGTCTCTATTTGTATACCACCAGTTATGATATTCAACTAATTTAGGATACATTTCTGCTAAAAATGCTTTATCATTAGTTTCTTTATAAACATTCCAAACTGCCCATGCTGCTAATGCTGGCTTTGAATTTCTTTCATTCCAGTTACCACCATCACCATTTCTTGCTTCATCTTTATTGTAGAAAATAGCGTCTATTATAGTTCCTTTATCTTGTGGTCTTAAATCATCATTTCCTTTAATTTGATAATCAAATAAAGCTTTTATATTATCTTGAGCAAGTTTACCATTAAATTTTGCTGTAGCTACAGCTTGTTTCCATGAATCCCATGCCCACATTCCAATAAACCACTTGTATGACATTGAAGGAACTATACCATCATGCTTAATTGCTCCTGCTGCACTTCTCCAGTTTGTAATTAAAGTTTCTATTGACTTAACAGTAGCATTTTTATATTCTGGATTATTAGTACTTTCTACTCCTTCAAAAGTTTTATCTAGATATCCTTGCCAACGACTATTATTTTCTGCAAAATATTTATCTCCATTCCCTATGTATTTGTCTAAATTCTTCTTTTCATTTTTTAATTCTTCATTAGTAAAAGTATATGTTTGAGTTGAATAAGTTTTAAACTCTTTTTCAGGTTTTATTATAACTTCATCATTTAATGTAGTTACATAATTCTTTCCTTCAACTTCTGTTTTTACATCTCCATCATATTGAACTGTAAACTTAGTTTCTGGAGTTGAGAAGAAATTCCATGTATCTCTTAATTGTGAAAAGTTAACTTGAACTCCTTTGTCTGTTGCTTCTAAACTTTGTTTTAAATCTATAACTTTATTTCCTGTATTAAGCTCTCCAAATATACTTCCTGTCCATTTTAAATTTAAGTTTAATTCCTTATTTGTTTTATTTTCTATTTTTGTTTGTATAAGCGCACTTCTATTACTTGCAAAAATAAGTTCTAAAGTTAAGTTAAAATCTTTCATTTCATATATTTGAACCAATTTTCCTGGATAATAATTAAAAGTTACATTTTTTGCTTTAGTTAAATCATATTTTTCTTTTGTTTCTGTATTTTCTATAATAATTTTACTAATTGTTTTAGACATATTTGTTGGATATTCTTCTCCAATTATTACTGGACCTGCAAAACCACCATATATATCTTTAGCATCTTTAGTTGGTAAATAGTAACCATGCCATGCCCCCATATCTGAGAAATTGTTATATTTATTTGTTGAATATGATCCATATATTTGTGATGTTGGATTTGCAGTTACATTAAGAACATTTTTAAAATCAGTAACCTTATCTCTCTTATCTTTAGCTAAAACATTTATTCCCCCTAAATTTCCAACTAATACTGCTGTTAATACAGCCGTTGTTATAATCCCTTTCTTTTTCATTCTAAAAGCCATAAATAAAATCCTCCCCTAAACGCCTTTTTATTATAATTAACTTTGTTAAAACAAAATTTTAACCTTAAATTTATATAAAAAAACACCTAAATCAAGCATTTCTTACACCATAATTAAACCAAAATATTTTTATAATATTTCAGCATTATAATATAAGAGTTTTAAAGTTAATTTAGGTATTACCTCAATAAAAAATGATAAGTATTTTCACCATTTTCTTGCATTATATAGCAAATATTAGCATGTAAATGTTTTTATGTCAACATTTTATTATATTTTTATTAATTTTTTGTAAAAATATATCTAGATTTAAAAAATCTAGATATATTTAACCAATATTTATTATTTATATTTTTATTTATCATATACATTTAATTTGTTATGTAAAATATTGTAAACTGTAAATTAATTTATTTTCTATAAATATATTATTATTTCATCCCTTAAAATTATTTTTTTACTATTGCTTATTATTAAATTTGAATTCTGTTACTAATAAAACTACAATAATTAAAGTTGTTATTAAGTCTGTAATTGGCTGAGCTAACCATACCCCACTTAAACCAATAAATCTTGGTAATATAAATAATATTGGAATTAATACTACAATCTGCCTAAGAACTGATAAAAACATTGACTGCTTAATCTTACCTATAGCTTGGAAATACGCTGGTCCAATAAGTATAATTCCTATAAGAGGAAGCGTTAATGAATATACTCTAATTCCTATTATAGCCACATCCATAAGCTGTGAATCATTACTAAATACACTAACTAATACTTTAGGGAAAATTTCAATTAATAAAAATCCTACTATCGATATAACTGTTGAATATATAATAGATAATTTTAATGTATCCTTAACTCTTTTATATTTTTTTGCTCCATAATTATATCCTATAATAGCTTGAATACCTTGATTTATTCCAAAAATAGGCATTATAAATATTAATATTATTGAATTAATTGCAGTCATAGCACCAATTGCTAAATCCCCTCCATATATTTTCAAGTAATTATTCATTATTAAAGAAACAAAGCTTGTAGCAAGTTCCATAATAAAAGGTGAGATTCCTAAAATTATAATTTTTCTAATAATTTTAAAATCTAATTTTAAATTATATCTTCTTATTTTAATAGTAGATTTTTCACTTAAAAAATAATATATTAGTATAGCGAATATAATAACTTGAGTAAGCACAGTTGCAATAGCCGCTCCTTTTATCCCCATATTAAACTTAAATATAAATATTGGATCTAATATTATATTTATTAAACAACCTAATATCATAGTTTTTGCAGCAAATTTTGGATTACCATCTACTCTTATAATATTATTTAATGTAAATCCAGTTATGCAAGTAACTGACCCTAAAAGTATTACACTAATATATTCTCTTGCATAAATTATAGTATCATAGCTTGCCCCAAATACATTTAATATAGGATTTATAAAATTTAGTCCTATTATCATAATAAAAATTGAAATTATGACTGAAAAAAGTACTGCATTTCCTAAGTATTTTTCTGCTTCTTCATGATTTCCTTCTCCAAGTTTTATTGCAATATTTGTAGTTGCTCCCATTGATATCAAAACACCAAATGATACTATTAAAGTAAATATAGGCATTGTAACTCCAAGCCCTGCTATAGCTAATGCTCCAACACCATTAATTGATCCAATAAAAACTCTGTCTACAATGTTATAAAGAGAAGTTATTAACATACTCAAAATAGCTGGAATTGAATATTTAATAATTAATTTGCTAATCTTTTCTTCTGCTAAATTTTCTAAATTTTTCATTCTTAAACCTCTTTAATTATGTATACATAGTTTTATACCATATCATAAGTTATACAAACTGGCTTACCACTTCTTGGATCGTTAACTATCTCAGCATCAATATTAAAAAGTTCTTTAAGATTTTCTTTTGTCATAACTTCATGTGAAGTACCTGTACATATTATTTTACCTTTTCTTAATCCAATCATATAATCTGCAAATCTAGCTGCATTATTTAATTCATGTATTACCATTACTATAGTTCTATCTTCTTTTTTGTTAAGTTCCTCTAAAACCTTAAGAATCTCCAATTGATGTGCTAAATCAAGATATGTTGTAGGTTCATCAAGTAACAAAATATCAGTTTCTTGTGCCAAAGCCATTGCAATCCACGCTCTTTGTCTTTGACCTCCTGATAATGTCTCTATAGGTCTATCTCTAAACTCCAATATATTTGTTTTTTCTAATGCCCAATTAATTATCTCTTTATCTTCATCTTTTAATTTTCCAAATCCTTTTTGATATGGAAATCTACCATATGAAATTAACTCCTCAACTGTTAACCCATTTGGAGCCTTTGGACTTTGAGGTAATACAGCCATAGCCTTTGCAAGTTCTTTTGAATCTTGATTATTTATCTCTTTTCCATTTATATATATTAATCCACTCTTAGGCTTAATTATTCTACCTAATGTTTTTAAAATAGTAGATTTTCCACATCCATTGGCTCCTATAATTGTAGTTATTTTTCCTCTTGGTATTTCTAAATTCAGATTTTTTACAATATCTAAATTTCCATAAGATATATTTAAATCTTTAGTTTTTATACAATTCATCCTTATTTATTCCTCCATTATTCTGACAACATTAAATAAACAAAATACGGAACACCTATTATAGCTACTACAATTCCTACTGGAACTTCTATTGGTGCTAGTAAATTTCTTGAAATTGTATCTCCTATTAGTAAAATTAAAGTTCCAATAAGTGCTGATATTGGTATAAGTGTATTATGATTCGGACCAACTAATTTTCTTGCAATATGTGGAGATATAAGTCCCAAAAAAGATATACTTCCTGCAACAGACGTTGCAACACCAGCCAATATAACTGCATAAATAATTAATTTTCCTCTTTCTCTTTCAACATTTATTCCAAGATTAATTGAAACTTCATCACCTAAATTTAATATATCTAAATATCTTGATTTATATATTGTAAGAGTCATAAATACAATTATTAATGGTGCTATTGCCATAACATATTTCCAATTTGAACCCCATATACTTCCCTGTGTCCATGCCATTACTCTATTGAATTCTTGTGTAGTAAATTTTAATTGAAATATAGTAAGTATTGATGAAAAAGTTATGTTAATACCTATTCCTACTAAAATCAATCTTGAAGAACTTATTCCATTTTTCCATGCTAAAATGTAAATTAAAAATGCCCCAAATAAAGCTCCTGAAAGTGCCACTATTGGCATATTAAATATGGTAAAATTACTTACACCTTCATAAACATTACCATTCATAAAAAAAATATATACTACTACAAAAAGTGCAGCACCTGAGTTTATTCCAAGTATTCCTGAATCAGCCAAATCATTTTTAGTAACTCCTTGAAGTAACGTACCTGCTGTTGCAAGTGCTGTTCCAACTAATAATGCAATTATTATTCTAGGTAATCTAATGTCAAATATAACTATATTATGACTTTTACTTCCTTGTCCTATTAGTGTTTTTATTACTTCTAACGGATTCATAGAAAAAGATCCAAGGTTTAAGCTAATTAAAAATGTAGCAAAAATTAAAGCTATTAAAATTAACAATATAAATATATTTTTTTTATTTCTCATTAATTACCTCTCTCCTTTTCTAATTAAATATATAAATATTGGAGCTCCAATTAAAGCTGTTAATGACCCTACGGGTGTTTCATATGGTGGATTTATCATTCTTGATATAATGTCCCCATATACAAGTAATACAGCTCCAACTATTAAAGAAGTAGGTATTATATATTTAAAATCTGAACCAACTACTTTTTTGACTATTTGTGGAACTATAAGACCTACAAAAATAATATTTCCAGCTACAGCTACAGATGCTCCAGTTAATAAAATTACTATAAAAATAGAAATTAATCTTACTCTATTAGTATTTTCACCAAGACCTATTGCAACTTCTTCACCTAAACTTAAAATTGTAATCTTAGGCGAAATTATCATTGCTAATAAAACTCCAATAGTTCCAATAATGCTTAATAAATAAACACTCTCCCATTTTACCCCAATTAATCCACCTGATATCCAGAAACTTAATTGTTGTGATAAATTAAAATACATTGCTACTCCAACAGCTAAAGATATTAATAAAGTTCCTATTGCAGTTCCAGATAAGGCTAATTTTACAGGATTAACTTTTCTAGTTGTTCTTGAACTTATGAAATAAACTAAAACTCCACTTATACTTGCTCCAAAAAATGCAAATATCATAAGTCCAAAACTTCCTATAACTAATTTGGGATTTAATATTTGTAAAGCAAAAGCCATAGATATAGTAAAGGTTGCCCCTTGAGTAATTCCCATTACTGAAGGATCTGCTATTGGGTTTCTTGTTATCCCTTGTATTATAGCTCCTGAAACTGCTAAAAACCCTCCAACTAACGCAGATACAAGAGCCCTAGGTATTCTTATATCTCTTATTATTTTTATATTTACATCATCTCCATTATTGAATATGCTTTTTAAAATTGTAAATAAATCTATTTCTTTAGCTCCAAATGATATAGAAATCCAAAGTCCTAGTAACAATAAAATCGTTCCTATTACTATCAAGCTATATGTATTTATCTTCCTCTTTCTTTTTTTATTCATTTAGCCTCCTAAACTATACTTATAAACTTATAATTAAGAAGGTGGCTTCTATTATTGCCACCTTCTTAATTATTTTAATAATTCTTCTTTAATTGATTCTAAAATTAATTCTTTTCCTATAGGATTATATACTTGAGTAAAATATGGACTTGTATTAAGCATTACAACATTTCCATTTTTCACTGCTCTTATTTGTGACCAAACATTACTTTTATCTAAATCTTTTTTATTTGATTCATCTGCAATTACAACAATATTATCAGCATCTATTTTAGTTAATCCTTCCATAGTAACTTGTGGAAGCGTTATATTATCTTGCTTTGGCATATTTTCAGGTCTAGATAACTTCATATCATCATATAATATTGAACCTATACCAGCATCAGTAAATACTAAAAATGACCCTTGGCTAGCAAGTACTGGTAAATATGTTTCTTTTGCATTTTTAGCTATTACTTCTTTTCCTAATTCTTCTGCTTTTTTATCATAATTTGAAAGCCATGTATTTGCTATATCCTCCTTTTCAAATAACTTTCCAATATCAGTTAACCTACTTCTCCAATCATTTGCATAATCTTTTATCATAATTGTTGGAGCTATATCTTTTAACTGATCATAGATTTTTTCTTGTCTTTCACTCATTATAATTAAATCTGGATTGCAAGAAAGTATTGCTTCCATATCCATAGTTTCCATCATTGAGTGTCCTACAACTTTAGTTTCTTTAAATTTATCGCTCATATAACTTGGAACCTTAGTTGTGTCATACGAGTCTATATTAGCTGTTCCAACAGGAGTATATCCTAAAATTATTAAATCTTCACTACTTCCTGATATATCAACTATTCTTTGAGGGTTTGTTGGTACTTCAATATCTCCTTTTAAAGTACTCACAACCCTTTTTACTGATTCTTTATTATCTTCTTTACTTGTGTTTCCACATGCAACAAATGTAGCCATTGATATAACCGATATTGCTACCAAAATTAACGATTTTAATTTCTTCATTAATATATTCCTCCTAAATTACAATTCCTTTTTTAAATGATAATGAATATCATAATCGTAAAGTAATTATATATTTATTTTATCTATCAGTCAATTATTATCACAATTTATTTTCAAAGTAATATTTTCCATATTTATTTTTTATTATTTTTTCAATTAAGCTATAATATCTTCACATAATATTCCCTATAAATATAAAATATTAAATTAATTTCATAAAAAAAGATAGCCATTTTTAATAGCTATCTTTTTTATCACATATAAATTATAGAAATAAAATTAAAATTTATCTAATAATATTATTCTATAAATTCATTCAAAATTTATATTTAAATTCCTACTAATTTCTAAATAATACTATTATCTTTTTTCATATAAGCCTTATATTATTATAAAATTATTTTTAAACAACTATTTATATATAATATAATTTAAATTAATTAACTTAAAAATATAAATTTTAATAACACTTATAATTAAATATTTATAAAAAACTCTATAACAAAGTTATAGAGTTTCTTAAAAGCACATTATTAATAAAATATTTTGTTTTTAAATTAAATAAGATTTGCAGTTTCTTTAGCAATCATAAGTTCTTCATTAGTTGGAACAACATAAGCTTTAACTTTTGAATTCTCTGTTGAAATTTCTCTTAACTTTCCTCTTACTTTATTCTTTTCTCTATCTAATTCAATTCCTAAAAACTCTAAATCTTTTAAACATTCTTCTCTAGTTTCTGGTGAGTTTTCTCCAACACCTGCTGTAAATGCTATTGCATCTACTCCACCCATAGCAATAATATATGATCCAATAAATTCTCTAATCTTATAGTGGAATATATCTAAAGCAAGTTGAGCTCTTTCATTTCCTTCTGCTGCGGCATCTTCAATATCTCTAAAATCTGAACTTACTCCTGATATTCCTAAAACACCTGAATCTTTATTTAAAGAATTATTAACTTGTTCCATAGTATATCCACATTCATTTACTAAGAAAGGAATTATTGATGGATCTATATTACCTGATCTTGTCCCCATTGGAACTCCAGCAAGTGGTGTGAATCCCATTGAAGTTTCTATACACTTTCCATTTTTAACTGCAGCTAAACTAGCTCCATTACCTAAATGACAAGTTATAATTTTTAAGTCCTTTATATCTTTACCCATTGCATCTGCAAGTTTTTGTGATACATACTTATGTGAAGTTCCATGGAATCCATATTTTCTTATTTGATGTTTATCATATAAATTATAATCAATAGCATATATATATGCCTTCTTAGGTAATGTTTGATGGAATGCTGTATCAAAAACTCCTACCATCGGAACATTTGGCATTAATTTTTGACATGCTTTTATTCCTATAATATTAGCAGGATTATGAAGTGGTGCAAGTGGTGATATTTCTTCTAAATATTTTATAACATCTTCATCAATTACAACTGACTCTGAATATCTTTCTCCTCCATGTACAACTCTATGTCCAACAGCTTTTATTTCATCTAAACTTGATATTACTCCAATGTTTTCATCTATTAATGCTTTAAGAACTAGTTCTATAGCATCATTATGATCTTTTATTGATTCTTCTATAATGCTTTTTTCACCATTTTTTTTATGAACTAATCTAGATCCTTCTAACCCAATTCTCTCTACTAGACCAGTAGCTATTGCTTCCTCATTTTCCATATTTATTAATTGGTACTTCAAAGATGAACTACCACAATTGATTACAAGTACTTTCATATTATTAACCTCCAATAAATTTACAAAATAAAATATAAGTAATCCTCCCTAAAAGCATTAAAAGCCTTATTATACACCCTAATGTAAGCCTTTACTTGTAACCTATTGTAACTTCTGACTTATTCCATGTCAACATTTTCATTAGAAATTTAATATTTTTAAAGATAACATTTTAAAAATAATTAAAAATATTATACTTTTTATTTTATTTTTAATATAGTCAAAAAATTTAATATATTCTTACTATTATTTTACATCAAAATTTAAAATTTATAAAAAAGATGCTTATATATTTATAAACATCTTTTCAAAAATATATTTTTTTAATAATATCTAAATTAGTCAAATTATATTAATTATGTCATAGTATACATATATTATTAATAATTACTTAAACAGTTTTATACTCTATTATAATTCTTTTAAATTTAACCCTTCACTAACTCTCCTACCAAATTCAGGATCAACATTTTTAAAATTTTCTATAGCCTTTAATTGTATTTCGCAATCTACTTCCCACATATCTGCTATTATATTATCAATCAATGTTTCTCTTTCTTTTTCACTCATAGTTCTAAATCTCTCACCAGCTTGTTTAAAATTATCATTTTTGTCTATTTCTTCTCTAACTACATATCCCTCAACAAACTTTGGTTTTTGATGACCTTGTGGATAATCAATAGGCTTATTATTATTTAATTTATTAGGCTTATAATTAACTTTACCTTCATTATAATAATATCTCATTTGTCCATCTTGAGTATTATTTATAACATCAACTTTAGGCCTGTTTATAGGTAACTGTTGAAAATTAGAACCTATTCTATGTCTTTGACTATCTTTATAAGAAAATCCTCTTCCTTGTAATAACTTATCTGCTGATAATTCTATACCAGGGACTAAATTTGCTGGACAAAAAGCTATTTGCTCAATTTCTCCAAAGAAATTTTTAGGATTTTCATTCAAAGTCATTTTACCTACATCAATTAACGGAAACTTATCTTCTGGCCAAGTTTTTGTTGCATCCAAAGGATTAAAATCTAATGATTGTACTTGACTTTCTTTCATAATTTGAACTTTAAATTTATATTCAACTACATTTCCTTTTTCTATATGCTCATATAAATCTCTTACTGCTACATCAGGATCTAAACCTGCAAGCATCTCTGCCTCTTTTCTATCAATAGTTTTTACACCAAGAAGCGGAACCCAATGGTATTTTATAAACACCCTTTCTCCTTTATCATTAACCCATACATAAGTATTTACACCAAATCCCCCCATTGTTCTATAGCTTTTTACAGTTCCAAGATCTGAAAAAAGAAAAGTTATCATATGAGTTGACTCAGGACTACTTGAAATAAAATCCCAAAATCTATTTTTATCCATTAAATTATTATCAGGAGATGGTTTAAATGAATGTACCATATCCGGAAATTTCATAGCATCTCTTATAAAAAATACCGGTATATGATTACCAACTATATCTAAAATACCTTCATCTGTATAAAATTTTGTTGCAAATCCCCTTGGATCCCTAAGCGTATCAGCAGAGCCTCTAGCCCCAATTACTGTTGAAAATCTTACTGCTACTGGTATCTTCTTACCTACTTCAGTAAAAACTTTTGCTATAGTATATTCTTTCATTGACCTAGTTAATTCAAAATAACCTTTAGCTCCAGCTCCTTTAGCATGAACTACCCTTTCTGGTATCCTTTCTCTATCAAAACTTGCTAACTTTTCAATTAAATTTAAATCTTCTAATAAAGCTGGTCCATTTTTTCCTACAGTTAAAGAATCCTTATCATTACTTATTGGGTTACCTACATTATTAGTCATATATTTATCTTCATTATTGTAACATCTCTTTGATCTATGTTTTCCCATATAATCCTCCTATTTATATATTTATAATTAATATATAAATAGAACTTAAACTATATTACTACTTCTGATTAAATAAACATTATTAAACTTATTGCCATTACAGCCATTCCTGCAATTAATCCATATATAGATATATGATGTTCCCCATATTTTCTAGCTGTAGGCAACAATTCATCTAATGATATAAATACCATAATACCTGCAACAGATGATAAAAGTATACCTAATGTTATATCATTTATGATATTTCTAAGTAATGTGTAACCAATTATTGCTCCTAGAGGCTCTGACATACCTGAAAGAAATGAATATAAAAATGCTTTTTTCTTATCTCCAGTAGCATAGTAAATAGGTACAGACACTGATATTCCTTCAGGAATATTATGAATAGCTATTGCTATTGTTATTGGTATTGCTAAACTTACATCATTTAATGCAGAAACAAATGTAGCAAGTCCCTCTGGAAAATTATGAATTGTAATTGCAATAGCAGTAAAAACTCCAGTTCTTAAAAGAGATTTATTTTTATTAATTTTATCTTCATTTATATCTTCAATTTTTTTAATTTCATGAGGATTTTCTTCACTAGGAACTAACTTGTCTATAATTGCAATTATAAAAATCCCACAAAAAAATGCTATTACATTAACTATACTGCCAATTTTCTCCCCTAAAGCTAATACAAGAGATTTATTTGCTTGTTGGAATATTTCTATCATAGAAACATATATCATTACACCTGCTGAAAATCCTAAACTTAAACACAAAAATCTAGTATTAGTCTTTTTTGCAAAAAAAGCTATAAAACTTCCTATCCCCGTAGCTAATCCAGCTATTAATGTTAATAAAAAAGCTGTAAATACACTATTCATTCTACCACCTCATTTCTAATTGAAAATTATTATCAATTATACTATTAGAATTGTTTTTTGTCTATATTAATATATTAAAATAAAAAAAGAGAGTAACTATAGCTACTCTCTTTTTTTATTAGTCTAACTTGTTTAATACTGATTCTCCAATAGTTCCTTCTGGCATTTTTACACCAAAGTTATCTGCTATAGTAGCACCTATTGTTGCAAAAGTATTTGCATCCTCTAATAATCCATCGCCTTTCATTGAAGGTGAATATGCTAAGAATGGTACATATTCTCTTGTATGGTCTGTTCCACTATATGTTGGATCATTTCCATGATCTGCTGTTATTATTAATAAATCATCATCTTTTAATTTATCTAATACTTTCCCTAAATTAACATCAAATTTTTCTAGTTCTTCAGCATAACCTTTTGGATTTCTTCTATGTCCCCATAGTGCATCAAAATCAACTAAATTAACAAAACATAATCCATTAAAATCTCTATCCATTATTTCTAATGTTTGTTCCATTCCATGAACTGAACTTTTTGATTTATTTCCTTCTGTAATTCCTTCACCATCAAATATATCTTTGATTTTACCTACTGAAATTACATCAAAATTATTATCTTTTAATTCATTAAGTACAGTTCTTCCATATGGCTTTAATGCGTAGTCATGTCTATTGCTAGTACGTTTAAATGCTCCTTTTTTATCTCCAATATATGGTCTTGCAATTATTCTTCCAACTTTCCATTCATCTTTAAGAGTTATTTCTCTTGCAATCTCACAACATCTATATAACTCATCTAATCCAAAAGTTTCTTCATGACCACAAATTTGAAGTACAGAATCTGCTGATGTATAAACAATCATATCTCCTGTCTTCATTTGGTGTTCTCCAAGTTCATCTAATATCTCTGTTCCACTAGCACTTTTATTTCCAACTATATTATGACCAGTTCTCTTTGATAATTCATCTAATAATTCTTTAGGAAATCCTGTATCAGTGAATGTTTTAAAAGGTTTTGTAATGTGTAAACCCATCATCTCCCAGTGTCCAGTCATTGTATCTTTACCAACACTTGCTTCACCCATTCTCATTTGATATCCTAAAGGTTTTTCTACTTTATCAACATGCTTCACTTTATGAAGATTTGATATTCCCATCTTTTGTAGATTAGGAATTTTAAAACTTTCTACTGATTCAGCTATATGTCCAAGTGTATCTACATTTACATCACCATATTTTTCTGAATCAGGCATAGCGCCAATTCCTAGTGAATCAATTACTATTGTAAAAACTCTTTTATATTTTCCCATATTGAAAATACCTTCTTCCTGCGTCTATTTGCTATTTTCTTTATCTAATTTAATTAAATTTCTTATTGCTTCTACTGCTACCTTTATAGCTCTTTCTGTATCATGAACTTGAACATTTTCAAGTCCTCTCTTTTCTCTTTCTTGGTTTGCTACAGTTAGGAAAACAGCTCCTGTTCTAACTCTTAAGTAACTTCCTACTATAAATAATGCTGCACCTTCCATTTCTGAAGCTAAGCATCCACATTTAACCCAAGCATCCCATTTATTTAATAAATCATATCCTATTGGTTTTGTTTCTGGTGAATGTTGTCCATAAAATGAATCTTTTGATTGCGCTACTCCAACATGATAAGGAGCTTTTAATGTTTTAGCTGCTGAAACTAAAGAATTAACTACATCTAAGTTAGCTACTGCTGGGAATTCTATTGGAACATATTCTCTTGTTGTTCCTTCTGCTCTAATTGAACCTGTTGCTATTACAAGATCTCCACCTTTTACATCAAGGTCCATACCACCACATGTACCTACTCTTATGAAAGTATCAGCTCCACAATTAACTAATTCTTCTAAAGCTATTGCAGCTGATGGACCACCAATACCTGTTGATGTAACACTTACTTTAACACCATCTAAATATCCAGTGTAAGTTACATATTCTCTGTTATCTGCAACAAGTTCAGCATTATCAAAGTATTTAGCAATTTTTGCACATCTTTTTGGATCTCCTGGCATAATTACATATCTTCCAACTTCTCCTGGTGCTACTGCTATATGATATTGTCTATCAGAACCTTCTGTATAAATTAACTTTTTATTAGAATTTTGTTCATTGCTCATTTTTATTGCCTCCTAAAACTTAAAACTTTAACTTGTCTATTTTCTTGTATGATTTATATATAAATAATATCATGCACTATAACCCTTGTCAATCGTTTACACTTTTTTTCATTTTTTATATTTGCTATTTTTTTAAAATATTTTATAATTTATATTATAGAAAACAAATACTTAAAACAAACTTGTATGCAACTTGTCCGATTATTAGAAAGGTTGATTTAATGGATACTATTAATATAAATGTAATAGACACTGCAAAAGAACTACGCTATGTAACTGTTTATAATAAACTTTTTAAAATGATAACAGAAGGTTCCTTTTCTGAACATAGTAGACTTCCATCTGAGCCTGATCTTGCTAAAACTTTAGGTGTAAGTAGAAGTACACTGCGTCAAGCATTATCATTGCTTCAAGATGATGGTCTTATAAAAAACATACGTGGAAAAGGTAATTTTATAACAAAAAAATCATCAGCTCCTAAAATAGGTCTTGAAAAAATAGGACATGTTATCTATAAATGCTTAGACCATGAAATTGATAATATTGAATTTGATTTAAAAATACAACCACCTTCAGATTATTTTGCAAAAATTCTTGGAAAAGAATCTGTAGCTACTGTTGGAATAGATAGATGGTATATTCATAAAGGAACCACTATAGCTTATATCTTTACAATAATGCCAATTGAAGCAATATCTTCTTTTAATCTTAATTTAAATAATAAAAAAGAGCTTTTAAATTTTGTTGAAGAAAGAGTATATAATGAATGCACCGATGCCTTAGTTGATATAAAATTTTCAACAGCCGGTAGCTTCGTAACAAAAAGTCATCCTATTTCTTGTGAAAAACAATTTTATTTAATAGAGGAAGCTATTTATAAAAACAATAAATACCCAATAGTATTTAATAAAAATTATATTCCTATGCAGTATGCAGATATAAAATTTCATCCAATAAAATAATAATTATTAATAATGAAGAAGATACTATCATAAACAGATTTAATTATTTAGTGATAGTATCTTTTTATTTATCTTTTAATTATTTTCAAAATTCTTCTTATTTTAAACTTTAATAAACTATTCTTTTTAATTTATTGCGTATTTCATTTTAAAATAATATATTTATATTTTTATCTTTTTTCTACCTTAAATCCATCTTTTTTATTGACTACTTTTATTTTTAACTCATTAATAAGTTTTTCCATACTTTTAACCTGATTTACATATTTTATATTATTTTTGCTTACTAATTTTTCTATCATGGTTATTATATCTTTCTTTTCTTCTTGAGATAACTTTATATTATTTTTTATTAATTCTCTATTTATATAAGTTAAAGTAGTCCATATTTGATCACTTTTTATATTATTTATATCCATAAGAACCCACGTAAAGTTTTTTCTTCTTTCTTTTGCAGGATATGCTTTTTTAAAAAACTTAATAAAGCTATTTTCCTTTTTTGGATCTTTATCTTTAACTAACTTTCCAAGTTTTCCTTTAAGTGTATTTTTTAAATACATCATAGTATTTGGCTTTATTGCATTTCCCATCGCTTCTATACATTCATAAATATAGTTATAAGTTTCTTGTATCTTTTCTGAATCTACATCTTCTTGCTTAAAAACACTTGTAAGTTCTATATATTCTAATATAGTCTTTTTAGAATTTAATTTTTCTCCATATAACTCATTTAAAAGTTCTTCTGCTCCTAAATTATTTATAAGTACTACATCTATTAATTCTTTATCCATAGTTTTCTCACTTTCTTTTTTAATATTAAACATAAAATAGATTATAACATTTTATAATTATTTATAATATATAAATTTTAAATAACTTAATTTTAAATAAAAAATAGAAAGTACAATTAATTATACTTTCTATCTTTATTATTTAAAGGTTAAAGAAATTATAAGCAGCGCCAATTAAACCTGCATCATTTTCATGCTTACACTTTTCTATTTTACATTCAACAAAGTGCCACCATGGTATTTCATTAAGTGCTTTATTTAACTCATCTATTAAGTCTTCTCTAGCACTTACCCCTCCACCTATTAAAATTTTTTCAGGATTTAATATTGAAGAAACATTATATATCATTCTTGCAATATTTCCATACCACTCTTTAATAATAGCTTTTATATTTTCATCATACTCAGCTTCCTCAAATATCTTATCTCCAAGTATCTTTTCTTTGCTATCTATATTTTTGTATTCCTTATACATATTAATTAGTGCTGTCATAGATGAATTTTCATTTAATCTTTGATAATTTTTCTTATCTTTTGTTATCATATAACAAAACTCACCGCCCTTAAACTGCTTACCTCTAATCAAATTATCATTTAAATAAATTCCTCCACCTATTCCAGTACCTATAGTTATACATATAAAATCTTCACATTCTGATGCATTTCCATTAAACTTTTCCGCTAAAGCAACACAGTTTGCATCATTTTCTACCTTTACAGTAAAACCACTTTTCCATTCTAAAACATCTTTTAATCTATAATTTTCTATAAATCTTAATGCACTACAAGCTAATGGAATACCTTCTTTATTATTTATAAAACCAGGCATGCTAATAGATACACCAAAAATATCTTTATTGCTTTTATATGAATCTATTATTTCACATAACTCATTTACAAAACTTTCTATACCACTTTTATTAGTTGGCTTTTTTCCACTATCTATAATATTTCCTAAATGGTCAACTAATCCATATTTAATAAAAGTTCCTCCAATATCTATAGAAATTATTTTTTTCATAAATGTTTCCCCATTTCTTAATAACTTATTTCCACCATTTGATGTCCATTTATTTTATTAACAGTAAATTCTAACTTTCCATCTATAATATTAAAATCTACATTTTCATTTTGTGGAACTAATTTAACTGACTTAATATTTTTATCTAATACCATATTTAAATTTAAATTATATATAGGAATTATATCCTCTATAACATCAATTCTTTGACATCTTCTTTCTGGAACATAATGAAGAAGATGAAGTATATATCTACTTTCTTTTTCTTGCTCATTTAAAGTACTTATTATTGTACTTGGCCCGTCATGTTTAACTAATCTATTATCAAGTAGCATATCAATAGCATTTATAAATAACTTTTTACACCATACTGAACCATAACTTTGATATTGTGAGAAGATTTTATGAGCAAAATAAATTGAGTTATCTCCTTTAATTATAGCTGGACCATAAACTTTTCCACTACTTGGTGCATGTTGATGCGAACAGAAATGTTCTGGTGTTCTATTAAAATATGGCTCTATTGAATATGATAAAACTTCAGCACCATCTTGTGCAGAAACCTTTAATGATTCTTCATACATAACATACTCTGTATTATATAAATCTTTAGATAAATTTCCTTCAGGAACTATAAATGTTGGTGCAAATTCTCCTTGTGATTCATAATTAACTTTTAAAAATGGAAGATTAAACTTATTTCCTTCTTCATTTAATCCACCTTCATTAACGGCTATTACTTTACCACCATTTCTTACAAATGATTCTAATTTTTCTTTAAATTCATCATTTACTATAGTTCTTTCTGGTAAAACTAATAATTTGTACTTATTAAAATCCATTTTACTATCAATAATATCAAATTGAAGAGATGCTTCTTGTAACATTCTAGTTGCGCCAGTTATTGCAGGTTTTAGCCCAAATGGACTAACTGCATTATAATCTATAAACTCTTCTGGAGTAAATACAGCAATTTCGCAAACTTGCTTAGCATCTTCACACCATGGTTCTTTTTGTTCTACTTCACTATAAACTTTTCCAATTAAATCATAAACTTCTTTTGAAATTTTTCCACTTGGGTCTAATTGATCTCCAATTGAACATTTTGTATTTTGAGCTAACATATTAAAACATTCATATTGAAGTGCTGCTAAATTTTTAAATGAATGAAAATCTCCCCAATAAGTATGGAATTTACCTGTCATTCCTAAACAATCTTTACCTAAATTTCTAGCATATCTAACTGTTATAGGGAAATGCATATATCCCCATCCACCACTTGGTAATGATTCAATTTCAATATGACTATAAGAATCTATTGAATCCTTAAGTGCTGGACTTATATGAGAACCATTATAAAATATAGTTACATTTTCATTTATTTCTTTTACAAACTCAGTCATTTCATGTTTAAATTCATTTAACATCTTTTCTGAGAATTTTAATCTTTCACCTTTTATTGTATAATCTATTCCAAGCTCTTCCATACTCTTTTTACAATTTTCACAAGCACAAGGAACAACCATAACTATATCAAAGAATAATCCATCTGCCTCTGGAAACATTTCTAATATTTCTCTCACATGATTTTTAAGAAAATCTCTGTAAGGTGTATTAACACATAAAAATTCATAAAATCCTGGTTTTCCACCTTCACCTTTAATTATATTGCCGTCTAAATCTTTTGAAACCCACTCTGGATGTTCATCATAAGTAAACTTATCCCATTGAACTGGTAAATATATTGGCGCCTTTATGTTTCTTTCATGACAAGCTTCTATTTGCTCCTTTAATAAGTTTTTGTTTACTAAATTAGGATGAATTCTCTCTTTATTTATTTTTGAATCATAATACAAATAACCATGATGACATCTTGCAAAGCATGTTATTGAATTAACTCTAGCTTTTTCTAAAACTTCCCCAAACTCTTCTTTATTAAAATCTTTACCTATTCCTTCAATTAATGGACTTGTATGAAAATCTAAATGAACTTGTCTACTTCTTGTTTTATAACTCATAAATTCTTCTCCCCCAATTTTAAAATAATTATTCTTTTATCCCTTAACTGCTCCTGCTGTAATTCCTTTTTCAACATGTTTTTGACATGCTATATAAATTATTATTATTGGAATTATAAACATACATATAGCTGCAAATATTGCTCCCTTATCAGATGAATATCTTCCATTTAAACTCATAAGAGCTACTGAAATTGTATACTTTGCTTTATCAGTTAAGAACATAAGACCAAAAATAAATTCGTTATATACTCCTAAAAATGAGAATATAGAAATTGTTGCTGCTGCAGGTTTACTTAAAGGAAGTAATATTCCAAATAATAATCTTAAACGTCCACATCCATCAATAATTGCTGCTTCATCTATTTCCTTACTTATTCCTTTCATATAACCTGACATCATAAATATCGCAAAAGGTAATTGGAATGTTGCATATAAAAATATAAGTGGTATAAATTGATTTTTAAATCCATATCTATTTATAATATCTGCAATTGGAATTATTGTTGTATGCATTGGAATAGTTAATCCCATTACAAAATAAATTAATACTAAATTTCTAAGCTTAAACTTTGTTCTTGTTATTACATAAGCAACTAAAGTAGCTAAAATTACTACTAATATAGTTGTTGAAATAGCTAATAAAAATGAATTAAACACAGCCTTTGCAATATCTGCTTTATTTATTGCAGTTTGATAATTAGTAAAATCTAAACTTTCTGGAAGTGCAAAAGCATCACCGTATATTTGATTTGTACTTTTAAAAGATGACATAAGTGTAAATATTAATGGAGCAATACTAAATACAGCCCATAATATTGCACAAATATACATACCATATTTCATTAATTTATTTTCTTTATTATTTAACATATAATCCCTCCTATTCTAATCATCTTTTGACTTAAATACTCCATTTAATATTAATGTACATATAATTGCAGCCACTAATATTAACATACCTATTGAACTACCATATCCAAAATTATTGTATTTAAATGCTTGATCATATAATAAAGTTACTGGTACATCTGTAGCACCTCCTGGGCCTCCTCCAGTCATAATATAAATAATATCAAACACCTTAAATGACCCTACTATGGCTAATACAGAGAATATTTTGAAACTTTCCTTCATAAGAGGTAACACTATGTGTATTTGTTCTTTAAATCCATTAGCCCCATCAATTTTTGCAGCCTCAATTAACTCATCTGGTATATTAGTAAGTCCAGCTACAAATATTAACATGTTATATCCAATAAATACCCAAGCATTTACTAATGCAACTGTAAAAATAGCAAATTTAGGATTTCCAAGCCAATCTTGTGCTGCATTATTCATTCCTAAATTTATTAATAATGTATTTAAAGCTCCTCCTGATTTATAAAGTATTAATGTCCACATTAAACCTGTTGCTGCTGTTGGTAAAATTGAAGGTAAAAAATATACTGTTTTGAAAAATCTTTTTCCTTTAATATATCTGCTACTAACTAAAAGAGCTAACAGATACGCAAAAGGCATTATTACAAGAAAACTAACAGCTATAAAAATACCTACATTTTTTAAAGCATTATAAAAAGCTGGATCTTGGAATATATTAAAAAAGTTATCTAACCCAACGAACTTTTTAGGAACTGCTGGAATACCGTTCCACTTTACAAATGATAAATATAATGACTTAATAACAGGTGATATATAAAAGAAAGTATATAGACAAATTGCAGGAAGTATAAATAATATACATGCAGAATTATCCTTTAAACTCTTTTTAAATTTTGATTTCTTCATTTTATTATTTTTTTTATGTTCAACAATTTTATAATTACCTTCTTTAGGTTGTAAATTAAATTTTTCTTTAGCATTTTCTTTTGTCATTGTGTTATTTTCTAACCTTCCCATCCTTTACCTCCTAAACTTATTAATATTCTTTATTAGGTAAAACGGGTCGCAATATATACGACCCATAATATTTTTGCCTAATTAATATAAATTATTTTTTCATATCAGTTACTTTTTGTATTCTACTTAAAGTGTCATCAACACTTGTACCAGCAAACATACCTTGAATTGCATCTCTTATTTCTTCTCTTAATTGTGGATTTTTTGCATAATCTCCTGGCTCAAGTTTTGTATCTTTAACATCTACAAAAACTTCATTAAAGGATTTAGCAATTGGTGTAATATCATCAATTTTTTCCATTGTTGTTACTGGGAATATTCCACCCTTAGATAATTTTTGAGATTCATTATATGCTTGTTCATCAGTTAAATATTTTAATAATTTTATTGATGCTTCTAATTTTTCTTCTCCATTATTTGCTGCTAAGCTTATACCTTCTGAAGTACCTGAATGCCAATTATTTTTATATTCTGGGTGCTTCTCAAAATATGGGAAAGGAATAAAACCTATTTTATCTGGAATATCTGAATCATTTATTTGATTCATAAACCATGATCCATTTAAATGCATTGGTGTGTCACCATTTAAAAATAATGATTGTTCTGCACTTGAATCCATAGTTGTTACATTTTCTCCTAAATAACCTTTCTTTTGCCACTTTTGCATTAATTCAAACATTTCTTTCATAACAGGATCATTCCATTTAACTTTTCCATCAATAACATCTTTTGTATATTTAAAATCTGCTCTCTTTAATGCTAAGTTTGCTAAAAGATGTGCACCTCTGAAATTGTCTTTATCACCTAAAACAAATGGTGTTATGCCCTTTGATAAAAATGAATCACAAACCTTTTCAAATTCCTCAATTGTTTTAGGTGGTTTTAAACCATTCTTTTCAAATAATTCTTTATTATAATAAATTCCTGTTGCGAAACATGAAACTGGAACACCATAAAATCCATCAACACCTTCAAATTTCCATGCTTCTAACATTGTTGGTATATATTTATCAGCCCATTTCTTATCCTCACTTGCAACAGTACTTAAATCTAAAAATAATCCATTTTCAACATATTCTTGAAATTGTGTTCCACCATAATTTACAAATAAGTCCGGTGCATCTCCTGTTGCAATAGATGTTTTAAACATATTATTATAAGTTGCTTCATCACCTATAGCTTCATGCTCAACCTTTATATTGGGATTTTCTTCCATAAATTTTTCAATTCTGCTGTTAATCATTATGTCATCAGGACCTTGATCACTACTATACCTTGATAACATTTTTATAGTTACTGTATCTCCTCCACCTTCTGCAGTAGTCTGTTTACTTCCGCATGCAACTAATGATGTCATAGTCATTGCAGCTAATATGCAAGCAATAATCTTTTTCCTCATAAAATATCCCCCCACACTTTTATTTTGGTTAATTTTATGATAACATTTACAATAATAGGTTTAAATGTATTATTTTTTATTTAGTTGTATTATTTTTAGAGTTTACATATTTTGTAAAATTTTAAGGAGGTTTTATGAATCAGTATAAAATTAAAGAAAAGATTATAAATAAATTAAATAATATTAAGTTTAAATCTATTAAAGATAAAGTATTTTACTTTTCTTTCTTTGTTTCTATTTCAATTATATTTTTAATTATTTTTACTTCTTATTTTTTTACATACAGGACACTAAAAAACACTTCAATTTCTAGAGAAAAAACTACTTTAGAATTAATTTCAAATCAAACAGAAATAACTTTAAATTTTGCAGAATCTAACTCCACAAATCTTATGGTTGATAATGATGTACAAACTATACTGAAAAAATGCTCATTAAATAATATATATCCTACTAAAGAAGAAATCTTAAAATTACAAAGAGAAATAGATAAAATTATGTATAAAGATTCTGTTATTTCTGGTGCTATCCTTCATTCTACAAACGGATTTAAAATGCAATCAAATAGCAAATTCATAAGTCTAATACATTCAAATCATATAACTATTGATTTTAATAAATGGTATGGTGGAATATTAGATATACAAGGAAAGCCAAATCTATATATATCAAGACAAATTTTTGATATGAATACAGGAAAACTAATTGGATATTTAGAGCTTTTCATTAAAGAAACCTTTCTTTCAGAAAATTATACAAACAATAAAGGCAAAAGTAATTATATAAATTTCTTTTTAATAAATGATGATGGATTTATAACTTCCTCTTCTAATAGTGAAGACATTACAAATAATATATATAAAAAAATACCTAACATTAAATTTGCTAATAAGGATAATCCATTTTTAATTATTGAAGATAAATCGAAAGATAAATTAACTCTTATGTTATATAATAATAAACTTAATTGGAATATAGTTGCTGATATATATTTAGAAGATATAATCCATGAAAAAGAATCTCTTATAATTTCATTAATAATTTTAATATTTATAGGACTTCTATGTTCTTATATACTATCAAAATTAATTTCAAAATCAATAATAAAACCTATTCATAACTTATATTATGCTATTGCTGAAGTAGAGAAAGGTAATTGGTCTACTGAAATAAAAATTACATCATCAGACGAAATTGGGATTTTATCTAAAAAATTTAATCATCTAATTGTATATATTAAAAATCTTTTAGATAAAATCAAATACGAACAAAATAAGAAAAAGGAATTTGAATTTGAATTAATACAACTTCAAATAAAACCCCACTTTTTATATAATTCACTTGAAAATATATCTGCTCTTATAGAGCTAGAAAAGAATGATGAAGCTGTTAATATGCTAGAAAATCTTTCAACATTTTATAGAAGTATATTAAATAAAGGCAATACATTCATTACAATTAAAGAAGAAATATCTTTAACTGAAAATTACTTAAAAATTATGAAGTACAGATATTATGATATTTTTGATTACAAAATAAACTATGATAAATCTATTGAAAATTTTACTTGTCTTAAATTACTTTTACAGCCCCTAGTTGAAAACTCTATATATCACGGAATTAAAAATAGTAAAATAAAAGGGCTTATAAATATTGATATAGAAAAATTTAAGAATAATATTAAAATAATTATAAAAGATACCGGAATTGGAATGACAGAAAGTGAGTTAAAAAGAGTTATTGAAGGTAAAATAGCCTCCTCTTCAAAAGGTGGATTTGCTGTTAAAAATACTATAGAAAGATTAAATTTATTTTATGATAAAAATTGTACCTTTAATATTATAAGTAAAAAGAACATAGGAACTACTATAATTATAACTATTCCTGCAATTTATAAAAAATAGAAAGGAGACCTTTTTATGATAAATATACTTTTAGTTGATGATGAATATTTAATACGAGCTAAAATAAATAAATACTTAAAGGATAGTATATTTAAATTTGATAATATTTATGAAGCATCAAACGGGTTAGATGCTTTAGAAATAATTAAAAGCAATAATGTAGATATTGCAATAGTAGATATTCAAATGCCATTAATTAATGGAATTGAATTTGTAAAAATTTTAAGAGAAGAATACTATGAAACTAAAATTATATTTTTAACTGGCTTTGAAAAATTTGAATATGCAAGACAAGCTATTCAATACAACATTATTGAATATTTATTAAAACCAATAAAAAAAGATGAACTTTATAATTCAATTGAAAAATGCTTTTCAATTATATATTCTGAACAAAAAAACTTAATAGCTTTAAATGAAATAAATGAAAAAAAGAAATATCAATTTATTATTGATTCTTTATGTGAAGACTTGAATTTAAATTACTCTCCATTAACTATTAAAGATAATTTAAACGTAGTTGTTTCAGTAGAATTAAGTAAAACATCTTATATAATAGACTTGTATAAATTTTTAGATAATAATTTTAAAAGTTATGATGTAATATATGGTCTTTCAAAATATAATAAAATATTAATTTTAGATTGCACTTATTCTGAAAATATTAAAAATTTATTTTTATCCCTTATAAATACAAAATTAGTAGATTACTGCTATTTTAGTACATCAACTAATAAAATAAAAGATAAAGTATTTGAGTGTTTAACAGTATTTCCATCCAAAATATTTTTTAATAAAAATTGCATATTTTTATTTGAAGAAATAAAATATAAATCATTATCTCTTCCTAATAATTTAAAGTTAGATTTTGAATTATTAGCTAGAACAAATTCAAAAGATAAACTTATATCTAAGCTTATATATTATATGTATGAAATAGAAAAATTTAAAGATATAAATGCTTTAAAAACATTAGTATCATATTTCCTTACAGCCTTAGATATTGTAATTTTAAAAGATGAAAGTAGTTTATCATTAATAGATATGGACTACATAATAAATAATTTATTATATTCTAGCAAAAGTCTAGAAGATATAAAAGTATATTGTATTAGTTATTACAATAAAATAATATCAATAAATAAGCCAACTAAACTTAATGACTCTACTAAAATTATAACAAAAGTTAAAAATTATATAGATAAAAATTATACATCTGAAAACCTAAACTTAGAATATTTATCTAATAAATTTTTTATAAATTCATCTCACCTAAGCTCTACATTTAAAAAAATTACTGGAGAAAGCTTAATTGAATATATAACAAAAAGACGTATAGATAAAGCTAAGTCATTAATCAAAAATAATGAAATAAAAATTTCCGAAATAGCTGAAAAAGTTGGATATAAAGACTATTATTATTTTAGCAAAATATTCAAAAAACATGTTGGTATACCTCCACTTAAATATAAACAGCTATCTTATGATACTATAAAAAATCAGTAAAACAACCTTATATGTTTTACTGATTTCTTTATATTTAAAATAATTTTTCAAAAGCTATTCTTTTACTATTATCTTCTAAATAAATGATACCACAATATTTAAAGCCATTTTTCTTAAGTAATTTTTGCATAGCTATATTGTCCTCATGAGTATCTATTTTTATACTATTTACTCCTCTATTTAAAGAAGTACTTTCTACATATTTTATAATATCAGAAGCTAATCCACTTCCCTTATAATTTTCATCTATAGCAATCCTATGTATAACACAAAATTCTCCATTACTAATCCATTTACCATCATGAATTTCATCATAAGTTTTTTCACCATCGAATGAAATAGCAAGTGTTGCTGCAATTTGATTATTTTTTATTACAACATAGCTTATATCATTTGAAATATCACTTTCTATAGATTTTTCATTTGGATACCCATTTTGCCATTGATCTACATTTTGCATTTTTAAACTTTTCTGTGCTGACTTTATAATTTTCATTATAACTTTCACATCTTCATAAGCTGATTTTCTTATTAACATAAACATCTCCCTTAATTTTTAAATGAATGTATTGGTGCTGGAATTCTTCCTCCTCTTTTAATAAATAATGAAGATGAATATTTATTAACCGGCATAACAAGTGCTCTACCTAAAAGTCCTCCAAATTCAACCATATCACCAACTTTACATCCTGGTGCAGGTATAACCCTAACTGCTGTTGTTTTATTATTTATCATCCCAATTGCCGACTCATCTGCAATCATTGCAGACAATGTTTCATCACTTGTATCTCCTGGAACTACTATCATATCTAATCCAACAGAACATATCGCTGTCATAGCTTCAAGCTTTTCTAAATTTAATGAACCATTTAATACTGCATCTATCATACCAGCATCTTATGAAACTGGTATAAATGCTCCACTTAATCCTCCAACATGACTACATGCCATTACTCCACCTTTTTTTTACCGCATCATTTAAAAGTGCAAGTGCTGCTGTAGTTCCGTGTGTTCCTATAACTTCTAGTCCCATTTCTTCTAAAATATGTGCAACTGAGTCACCAACAGTTGGAGTTGAAGCTAATGATAAATCAACTATTCCAAATGGAACATCTAATCTTTTTGACGCTTCTTTTGCTACTAATTGACCCATTCTTGTTATTTTAAATGCAGTCTTATTTATAGTTTCTGAAACAACATCAAATTTTTATTATAATTTTATACTCATGAAATAAATCTGTCAATTTATACAATATTGATATAAATTTATATTTTTAATAGTATTATTTAATAATTATATATTCATTTTAATAAATAAAAAGGTGGCACAAATTCTTGTACCACCTTTTTTATTTATTACTTATTTTTCTTTTTATTCTCTATATTCTCTTTCCATAATGGC
>NZ_JAUNLM010000023.1:27704-32629 GCF_030532265.1 Clostridium sp.
TTTTATTTATTACTTATTTTTCTTTTTATTCTCTATATTCTCTTTCCATAATGGCTCTGCTCTTTTTGCCCAAGTTTTACCGTATTCTATTGTCTTTTTACATAAAGAATCAACATCTTCTGGATCAATAAATTCTGTTGATTTTGCTCCTGAATTCTTTACCATTTCTGCAATCTTAGGTGCATTATCTAATATTGGACATGGTCTAAATTGATTTTCATTAAATGGTTGATTCTTTTGATATTCTAAGAACAAAGGTTGTCCTAAAGCTTCTATTAATGATACATCTTTAATATTTGCACTTGAATAATGACAGAAAACACATGGTTCAACATCACCATTTGCGTTGATATGACAATACCTTCTACCTCCTGCTATACATCCGCCTACATATTCTGCATCATGCCAGAAATCCATGTTAAATATTGGCTTAGTATTACGCCAAGCTCTTATAGTTCTATATAACTTTTCTCTTTGGTCTGGATTTGCCATTAATGATGTATCTGTTTTACATCCTATTGGCATAAATGTAAAATACCATGAAAAATATGCTCCCTTATCTATCATCAAATCTATAAACTCATCTGATAACACACTATCACAATTTGCTGTAGTAAAGCATGTTGAGAAACCAAAAGGTACATGATTTGATTTCATAAGATCCATAGCTCTCATAATATCATCCCATGAACCTTTTCCTCTTCTTCCGTCTGTTGCATCATCAAATCCTTCAACACTTATTGTTGGAACTATATTTCCAACTTTACATAAATCATCACAGAATTTTTGATCTATAAGTGTTCCATTTGTAAATATCATAAAAACACAGTCATTATGCTTCTTAGCTAACTTTAATATATCATCTTTTCTTACTAAAGGTTCGCCACCTGTCATAATATAAAAATAAATTCCAAGTTCCTTTCCTTCAGTAAATAACTTATCTAACTGATCATAACTTAAATTTAATGCATTATTATAATCAGCAGCCCAACAACCTATACATTTTTTATTACAAGCTGTAGTTGGATCTACTAATATAGTAAAAGGTATACTATAACCATACTTTTCTATATTTTTATCTATTTCTTCACATCCTCTAATAGCCGCATTTAATAAAAAGTTTGTAAAGACTGTTTCTACTATATGTGGATTTACTTCAGTTGCTATTTTGCTCATAAGCTTAACCCAGTTATTATTTTCTTCTTTTATAAATCCTTCTATAACATCATACTGTTCTTTATAAAGACCCTTGTTATCAAACTTTCTTACTAAGGAAACAATATTACCTAGATTTTTTTCTGGATTTTTTCTTAAATAATTAAGTAGTTGCTTTATTACTAATTGCTCTGCTTTGTATTTTGGACTTAACATAGACCTTTTCCCCCTTTTTAAAAAAGTAAAAACTCTCCTTATTTTATAAATTTATAATTCAATTTTACCTAATTATTTAACATTTTAAATGTACAATCTTACTTTTATGCTTATAAACATATACAAAAAGACAGCTTTGTAGCTGTCTTTTTACAAATTATATAAATTGTATAAATTTAATATAATTATATAAAATTTTCTATTATATTATCTAATGGTTGAGTTAATATAATTTCATATTTTTCTGCTAATTCTTTTGCTGGTATACTCATTCCATTTTCAATCCATTTATTTATTAAATATGTTAAGCCCCTAGCATAATATTCTGCTACATAACTTGGATTAAATATTTCATTTAAATTGCTATAATTTTTTTTACATTTTTTAAACAACTCCAAAAATACTTTTGTTGAATATTTAATCATAATTTCTTCAAAGGAATTTTGTCCTGTTACTTTTACAGCTTGAAAATAAAATTCTTTATTATTCTCAATTCTTGTAAACATATAAGAAATTGCTTCTTTTGGCATATTATTTTCAATAAGCATTTCAATTCCACTAAATATATCATTATGACAAATCTCTTCTAATAACTCATATTTGTCTGAGTAATGATTATAAAAGGTTGGTCTAATAAGAGACGCCCCATCAGTAATCATTTTTACTGTTATTTTTTCAAAGTTGTGTGTTAATATTAATTTTTTGAAGCTTTCTTGTAATGCTAAATGAACTTCCTCTCTCTTAATATTCATAATTCACCTACATCCATTATTTGCTTTTATTATATAATAAGTCCTTTATTACTTTTTAATCCCATTTATTATAATGTATCATATATGCTTTTTTTAGTAAAACAACCTTATTTAAGCTTAAATATATTCTTCTCAATAATACTTCTAATTTAAATAAATTACTAACATTTTTCAGAAAGTATCTTTATTATAATTCCACAATAAACTTTAACTGCATTTATCATATCTAATTCATTAAAATCAAATTTTTCTGAATGATGTTCTCCTCTAAGTTCACTACCAAACATAATATATGATGCTTTTCCTCCATTTTCTTGAACCTTTTTCATCATATAACATATATCTTCGCTAGCCCCAAAATCTTCTTTTTCAATTATACTTTCATAATAATTTATTTCCTTTGCTATATTTTCAATTATTTTTATTAATTCATAATCACTTTCTCCACTTATTGATTTCCCTACACATTTAATATCAACATGTGTATCATGCATATCTGCTGAAGATTTTAAAATTCTTTCTGCATATTCTTGCATATATTCATTTAGATCAGTTGTTTCACCTCTAGTTTCTATTTCCATAAACGCTCGTCCTGGTATTACATTTCTTCCACTTCCAGCAACTAATTTTCCAACATTTATTCTAGTAGTTCCTTCACTATTTCTTGGTATTGCATCTAAATTTAAAACTGCTGTTGAAGCTGAAAGTAATGCATTATGTCCCTTTTCTGGAGCTACACCAGCATGTGAAGCCTTTCCTTTAAATTCTGCATTAATTTTAGTAGTCGCTAAAAAACCATCTGTCCCACATACTATTTCTTTAGATTTTCTTGCTTTTATTCCAATATGACCACCAATTAAATAATCTACATCATCTAAAACTTTTGATTCTGATACAGCAAGTGCTCCACTAACCCCTTCTTCTGCTGGTTGAAATATAAGTTTTATTTTTCCTTTAAATTTATCTTTAAGCTTTGAAATAACTTCTGCAACTCCTAACCCAATAGCAATGTGCCCATCATGTCCACATGCATGCATTACTCCATTATTTACAGATGAAAAACTATACTTAAAAGGTATATGAGAATCATCATTACTTTCACTTACTTTAACTGCATCGATATCAAATCTTAAGGCTATTGTAGGGCCTTCTCCATTTTCTAAAACTCCTACTACTGCTGTATACCCTCCTTTCATCCTTTTGGAAAGCTCTTTATATGCACCTTGTTTTATGGCCCTATTATAACATTCATCTAAAGATTCTAAATTAGGAATATTCATTCTATACCTATCATTTATAAGTTCTTTTCCTATATAAACATCATATCCCATATCTATTAAGGCTTTACCTATTAAAGAAGCTGTTCTAAATTCCATCCATGCAATCTCAGGAAACTTATGAAAATCCCTTCTATAATTTATTATTTTATCTTCTATATCATTAACTAATTCTTCTATTAATTCATTCACTAAAAACACATCCTTAGTTTAATATTACATTTATTATTATGAATATAATTAAAATTTTATTTATCTTTCTTTTAAATAAATATTTGTTATGTTTGATTACATTAAAAAGAAGATAATTTATATTTATAAAATTATCTTCTACTATATTATTTTATTTTTATATGACTCCACGCTAATCCTAATTTTATTTTTCTAACTTGTTCTGGACTAATATTAAAATGTTCTGCTATTTCTGTTGATGTCATTTTCCCTTGAGTTGCTAAAACCTTTATTTTTCTAGCCTCCTTTTCAGTAAGTTTTGCTCTATTATGTTTTTCTCCTCTTTTACATTTTGATAACTTTTTTTTATGTTCTTCTGTAAATCCCTCTTTAGTTCTTTGATAATTAAGAGTTGGATCAAACTTTTCTATATATTCTTTAGACTTTTCTTTAAGTTTATCAGCTTCTAATATTTCTAATATATCTACACTAACTCCTGAATCGCCTATATCATTATATAATTTTTTTAATTTTCTATTCATTCCATTATTATGCTCTAATTGTACTAATGTAGTTATAAAAGCCTTTGCTATAGAATTACCATAAGTTATATATGAATCTTCTTGTCCAATATTTATTTTTATTATTCCACTTGTATTTATTAAGTCAATATCTTTATACTTTTGTAAATCATTTATGTAGCTCTTATAATTTCTCATTTTTATCCCCCTAAATAATTACCTACAATATACCAATTACAATTTTACCATATTAACCTATTTTTTATAAAGCTTTGCTAAAATGTAATTTTAATTTTAAAATAAAAACAGACAACTTAAAATTGTCTGTTTTTTTAGTATCAGCTTTAAATATATTATTTAAAACACTTTCCTATATTTAATACTTTTTCAACTTCTAAACAAATATATTTTGCTAATTCATCTTTAGATTTTTTTAACATTTTATTATTGTATTTAAAATATTTTTTTATTATACATATCATTGAATCTTTACTTTTAGATTTAAGTTCTTTTTCCATTAATTCTTTACTAGAATTATTGTATAAAATAAATGGATTTATCATCTCATTTTCATCTGTTATTTTTTTTAAATCCTTCATATTTTTTTTACTTATAGATATATCTATTTTATATTCTTCTCCATCATTAATTAAATTTAAAGCTTCTTTAAGTAGATTTAAAATATCCTTTTCTTTATTATTATAAAAACTTTCTTCTTCTCCTATTTTTAATAAACCTTCTTTTTCTAATTTATTATATACCCTTGAAACTGTAGACTTATTATATTCATTATTTAAATCTTCTCTTTTTTCTCCATTTAATAATCTTTCTTT
>NZ_JAUNLM010000094.1 GCF_030532265.1 Clostridium sp.
TTGATTAAATCTTGTCATTATAAATATAGAATAATCTATACCAAGTGCCATTAAAACTACAAATCCAAAAAATGATGTTATCCATGATATACCTGGATATCCCATTATTTTTTCAACAACAAACTGAATTATACTTATTGAGGTAAAATAAGTTAATATAAGTGATGCCATTAAATATATTGGCATTACTAATGATCTTAAAATTATAACTAATGCTATAGATACCCCAATTATTACAAAAATTAATGCTTTATCATAATCTTTTTGTGCCATCATCTTAGTTTCATAAGTCGTACTTGCTATTCCACCAACTCCAATATTTGCATTTTCAAGATGTGTTCCTTTTACACTATCTTTAACTACATTTTCAAGAATTGGGATTTCTAAAACAGCATCATTTGAATATGGATTTTTAGTTGTTATTACATTAATAACTGCAAGGTTTCCATCTTCACTCATATATTGATTTAATGATTGTTTAAATTTACTATTACTAAATATCTCTACTGGAACACAAATTCCTGAAAGATTATATGAAAGATTAGACCAATCATTAATAAATCCATTTGCATATCTAAGTCCATTTTGAATTTCTTGAATACCATTTGAACCAGTTTTTAATCCATCTGATAATTCATTTATTTGTGAACTAAATTCTTTAAATCCATTTTCAATCTGTTCTTGTCCAGCTGCTATTTTAGTTAATGCATCTGATATTTCAGGTACTTTTCCTGATATTTCTTGCCCTCCTTTTAGTGATTTTGAAAGTCCTGAATCTAATGCAGTTAACCCATTTTCAACCTTCTCTATTCCTGAATTAAAATTATTTAAATCTTTCATTATTTCAGTTTTTTTACTATTTAATTCATTTAAACAATTGTTTAAATACTTAATGTCTCCATTTAAATCTTTTACTTTATTTAATAAATCATCATTTACTTTTCCTTGAATATTATTTGCATTACCATCTAAACTATCTAAATCACCTTTAAATTTTTGAAAATTTTTATCTTTTTTAGCTTCAGGGTGTGTTTTTAAATATTCATTTAAATTATCTTTTACTGATGATATAGCATCTTTTATTTCTCTACTATCAACATTTACTAAATCTTTATCATTAATTAAATTATTAAATTTGCTTACTTTATTTAATATTTCACTTGCCTTACCTGTTATATCATTATAAGCATTTTCAATTTCTACTTTACTAAACTTTAAACTATCTAATTTATTTTTTGCACTATCTACTCCATCTTTAAGTTCTGTTGCACCGTTATGCTCCAAATTAATACTATCTACTAACTCATTTAATGCTTTTTGAAGTTCATCTACACCTTTTTTAGTTTTAAGTGTACCATCTTGCAATCTTTCTGTTCCTTCCTCTGCCCCTTTAAGCTTTGGCTTTGAACTATTTATTTTATTTCCTGCTTTATTTAGTCCATCTTTAATCTCATTTAATCCACCGTTTGCCTTATTTACTCCTTTATATACATCCCCAGCTTGATTATTAACATATATTTCATCAAGTCTAGTTCCTGTTGGTCTTGTAACACTTAGTACTGAAGTAATACCCTTATTTGAATTTTCTATATCATTTGATATTTTTTCTATTAAAGCAATATATTCTGGCTTTTTCATATTATCATCATTTTCAATATAAATTGATACAGGTGATGCTTTACCTATTCCAAAATCATCAGCTACAATATTAAATCCTTCTTTAGCTGAATACGTATCTCCTATCTCATTTAAATTATTAAAAGATTCATTCCAATTATTAAATAATATTGGTATAACAGTTATTACTAATATAACTATTAAAGTTGGCATTGGCTTACTAAAAGCAAAATTTCCAAGTTTACCCCATAATTTATTTTCTTCAACTGAAATTTTCTTTTTAACAGGCCAAAATATATTTTTACCTAAAATAATCATAACTGATGGAAATATAGTAAATAATGCAATTATTAAAAATACTATTCCAATTGCAACTGCTACAGCACTTCTATAAAGATTAAATTCAATAAAATTAAGTGATGCAAAAACTACAAATACAGGTATAGCACTTGATAATACAGTTTTTCCTGCTGTTTTATATGTAATTTTTACAGCTTCATATTTATTTTTACCCTGAGCTATTTCTGATTTAAATCTATTTAAAAGCAATATAGAGTAATCTGTTCCTATTCCAAACATAATACATATCATAAATATTTGTGTATAATTTGAAAGTGGAAAATTATATTTATTAGCTAATATTGCAACAATAGATTGAGCAACTAAATAACTTATTCCTACTGTTAATAAAGGAATAAATGGCGTAACTATTGACCTAAATAATAATATAAGAACAATAAATATAAATACTACTGTTATATTTTGAGTTTTATTAAGCCCACTTTGAGCTGCTAAATTAACATCTGATTCTATTAACTTTTCTCCTGTAAGATATGTAGAAACTCCAGGCGTATTTAACTTACTATCTATAGCATTTTTTATTTCTTTTGTTTGAGCACCTTTAGGGTCTATTGTTATTAATGCCATTATAGTTTTATCATTATCTGATACTAACTGTGATTTTAATTCTGGTGTATCAAAGCTATTTACTATACTTTTTATATAAATACTATCTTTATCACGCTTTAAAGTTTCAATAGTATTTTTAATATTTTCTTTATCAACTTCATTTATGCCATTATTTGAATGAAAAATAGCTATATAACTATCATTACTATTAAACTTATCATTATTTTTTAATATACTTGAAATTTTTGAAGAATAATCGTTAGGTAATTGAATTCCCCCTTTAGCAGTAACTAACTTAGTTAGTGATGGAGAATTAAATACTAAAACTAATGCTATTACACACCATAAAATTAATATTGCAAAACTAAAAACCTTATCTAAACTTCTCTTACTGTTCCCCTCTTTCATACATCATCCACCTTTTCTCTTTAATGCATTAGTTATATAAAAAAATATACCACTTTATATTACTTTTTCAAAAATAAAAAGAACCATTTAACATAGTTCTTTTAAAAAATAATTTATAATTTAATTATTTTGTATATACATTATTAATATAGTTTAGAATAAAAACTTTATTTTTTTAATTTTAACAATTATAAAATACCATTTATATATATTTTTTCCTTTTATTTATTAAATTAAAAATAAAATAAATAATTAATATCAAAATTTATAAGAGTATTTTAGTTTAATGTAAATTTATTATTATATTTCCTTTAAACTAAAAAAAGCTGTAGTTTAAACTACAGCTTTATAACAATCTAAAATTATCTTCTATTTTGTTCTTTTTTAGCTCTTCTACAAGCTGGACATCTTACTGGCTCATTAGTGAATCCTTTTTCTTTGTAGAATTCTTGTTCTCCTACTGAAAATACGAATTCTTCGCCACAATCTCTACATTTTATTACTTTATCTGTCATAATAAATCCTCCTAAATTAAAAGATTCAAATTGATAATAACCTCTAATTAATTTAAGAGAAATTATATACCCAAGAGAAACTTTTCTTGTTGTTAGCATTTTTGCTACTCATTAATAATAACACAGTATTGTATATATAACAACCTTTATTTTTATTATTTATAATTTAAACCTATTTATTTGCAAATTGGCTATTATAAAGTTTTTCATAAAATCCTTTTTTTGACATTAGTTCTTCATGATTTCCTTGTTCTATAATATTCCCATCATTAATAACTAATATTAAATCTGCATTACGTATTGTAGACAATCTATGCGCAATAACAAAACTTGTTCTACCTTTCATTATATTTTGCATAGCTTTTTGAAGTAAAAGTTCAAGTCTTGTGTCTACTGAACTTGTAGCTTCATCTAATATAAGTATTGCTGGATCCTTTATTATAGCTCTTGCAATAGTTAAAAGTTGTTTTTCACCTTGAGATATATTTGATGCTTCTTCATTTAAAAACATATTGTATCCGTCAGGTAAAGTTTTAATAAAGTGATGTACATTTGCAATTTTACAAGCATTCACTATATCTTCTTTAGTTGCTCCAAACCTACCATACTCAATATTATCATATATTGTTCCATTAAAAAGCCATGTATCTTGAAGAACCATTCCAAATATTGAACGTAAATCTTTACGTTTCATATCTCTAATATCAACACCATCTATTTTTATTGACCCACCATTAACATCATAAAATCTCATAAGTAAATTTATTAAAGTTGTCTTTCCAGCTCCAGTTGGACCTACTATTGCAACCATTTGCCCACTCTTTACTTTAGCATTTAAATCTTTTATTAAAATTTTATCTTCGCTATATCCAAACTTAACATGCTCAAAAGTAACATCTCCACGTAAATTTTTAATTTTTGTAGAGTTTACAAGGTCAGGTGTTTCTTCTTTTTCATCTAATATTTCAAGTACACGGTCTACAGCTGCAAAAGCTGATTGTATACTTGAAGATAATTGAGTTATTTGTGAAAGTGG
>NZ_JAUNLM010000024.1 GCF_030532265.1 Clostridium sp.
AGCAGTTTATGCAGCAGTACCAACAATTTATTGTAGAGATAATAAATAATTTTTATAAAATAATTCATAGATTAAATTTTAAAATAGCTAAATTAAAAATTTAAAATAATTATTATAATAAAAATTTACTTTTGAAGGGAGGGACTTATTTCTAAAAAGGGTCACCTTTAAAATAAAGGTTTTAGAAATAAGGGAGCTATGAGCGGTTTAATAAGATTTGGAACAATTATGAATATAATAGGGGGTATACTTATTATATATTCATTCCTACCACAAATTTATACTCTTTTTAAAACTAAAAGCCCAGGTAATAACAGTATACAATATTGGGTAATTATGACTTTTGGAATAACATGTATATGTTTAAATCAATTTATATGTAATGTTCCAAAAGTACAATTAATAACTCAAAGTGTAAACGTTATATTTGCTGTTTTTAGCACTGTATTGATTGTTCATTTTAGTATAAAAGAAAAAAGAGAAAAAAATAAAAAGTAGATTATGTGGATAGGAGATGTTAAATATGCCTGATTTACAATTAGTAGGAAATATTGCTCAATTATTAGGAAGTATAACTTTAATATATTCATTTTTACCACAAATATATAAATTAATAAAATTAAAAAATGCTGATGGTATAAGTATTCAATATTGGACAATACTTACTATTGCAGTAGCTTGTATAGCTATAAATTTGACAATAAGCAAAGTAAATATATTTATTCAACTTACTCAATGGCTTAATGTTGTATTAGCTTGTATAGTATTATTTCTAGCAAGTAAGTATAAAAAACAAGTCGAATAAATTTAAAAATTAATAAAGCTTTGTATTTATAAATTAATTAAAGCATATGAGCACATATAAAAAATAAATTAATTTATTTTAAACTTAGATACACATTTAATTAACATATTGCTCGCAAAGTGTAGACATAATAAAAAATTAGAACCACATCTATTTATATATCTTAAAGAAATAAAATTTTAAGAAACATAATAAAAATATTATGAGGTGGAGGAATTTAAAATATGAATAGTACACTTGTTGAATGGATTGGTTATATAGCATCAGCTATGATAGTTGTATCATTAATTATGACATCTATAGTGAAACTTAGAATAATCAATACTATTGGATGCGTTTTATTTGTAATATATGGGATTATAGTAGGAGCTTATCCTATATCAGTATCAAATGGGCTTATAGCATTAATTAATTTATACAATTTATATAAATTGAAACATAAACCATTAGATGAGGGGAAATTAGCTTAAATTAAAAGTTAAATTAAAATATCTAATGTTTAAAAGGTAAATACAAAGATGAATCATTAGCCCCTTAATTAAATATTAAGGGGAATGATGATTTGTATAATACAAGGAATTTAAAGCAATTAATTAAATATAATGAGTATTATGAATAAATAAACTAATTATTTTAGTTACAGAAGGGATTGTAGAAAAATGGGTAAAGCTTATGATTTAATAGGTAAAAGTATAAATAGAGTTGATGCAGTAGCTAAAGTTACAGGAAAAGCTAAGTATTGTTCAGATTATTTTGAGAGGGATGCACTTGTTGGAATGGTGTTAAGAAGTCCTTATGCACATGCAAAGGTAAAAGATATTGATACTACTGAAGCTGAAAACTTAGAAGGCGTTGAAGCAGTATTAACATATAAAAATGTACCAAATACTAAATTTCCAACAGCAGGACATCCATATTCATTAGATCCAAGTCATAGAGATATAGAAGATTATCAATTACTTACAGATAAAGCACGTTTTGTTGGAGATTCTATTGCAGCTGTAATAGCTGTAGATGAACTTACAGCAAAGAAAGCTTTGAAATTAATAAAAGTAGATTACGAAGTATTACCTTTTGTAGTAGATCAAGAGGAAGCTATAAAACCTGGAGCTCCAGTTATTCATGATGAAAGACCTAATAATATAGTTAGTGATTTTGGTATAACAGTAGGAGATCCAGATGAAGTTTTTAAAAATGCTGATAAAGTATATGGTGGACAATATGAAACTCAAATAGTTCAACATTGTCAAATGGAAATTCATAATGCAATGGCAAAGATTGATGAAAAAGGAAGAATGTTAGTTATTTCTTCAACACAGATACCACATATTGCAAGAAGAATAGTTGCAAAAGCTTGTAATTTACCTATTGGTAGAGTAAGAGTAATAAAGCCATATGTAGGTGGTGGCTTTGGTGGAAAGCAAGATGTTATAATTGAACCTTTAACAGCAGCAATGTCATTAGCTGTAGGAGGAAGACCAGTTAGATTTCAACTAGGTAGAGAAGAAGCAATTGTTGCAACTAGAACAAGACATTCAATGAGAGTTAATATAAAAGCAGCTATATCAAAAGATAATAAAATTGAAGGTTATGATATAGAGAATTTTGTAAATAATGGGGCTTATGCATCACATGGACATTCAATTGCAATGAGTGCAGGAAGTAAAATAAGACCTCTTTATAATATAAAAGCTGAAAAATATCGTCCAAAAACAATATATACAAATTTACCAGTAGCTGGTGCCATGAGAGCATATGGTATACCACAAATGTGTTTTGTTATTGAATCACTTGTAGATGATATATGTAAGGATTTAAATTTAGATCCTGTTGAATTTAGATTAAACAACTTTATAAAAGAAGGACATGTAGATCCAGATAATGGACTTGTTGTTCGTACATTTGGTTTACCTGAATGTGTAAAAAGAGGTAGAGAATTAATTGATTGGGATAGAAAGAGAGAGTTATATAAAAATCAAGATGGTCCTATAAGAAGAGGAGTTGGAATGGCAGTATTTAGTTATTTCTCAGGTACATGGCCAGTATCTCTTGAGGCTGCAGGAACAAGAATAGTAATGAATCAAGATGGTTCAGTTCAAGTTCAAGTTGGAGCTACAGAAATAGGACAAGGTAGTGATACAGTATTTAGTCAAATGGTTGCTGAAACAATAGGAATACCATTTGAAATGGTAACTTTAGTTTCAGAACAAGATACAGATGTTACTCCTTTTGATACAGGATCATATGCATCAAGACAGTCATTTATAGCAGGTCAAGCTGTTAAAAAAGCTGCATTAGAAGTTAAGAAAAAAGTTTTAGAAATTGCAAGCGATAAATGTGGTTTAGATGCAAGTCTTTTAGATATAGCTGATGCAAAAGTAATAGAAAAAGGAACAAAAAGAGAACTATATCCATTAGAAGAAATTGCACTTGAAGCATATTATAACAAAGTTAAATATGCACCTATAACAAGTGATTTAACTGTTAAGGTTCAAAATAATGCAATAGCTTATGGTGCAACTTTTGTTGAAGTTGAAGTTGATATAAGAACTGGAAAAATAAAAGTTTTAGATTTATATAATTTACATGATTCAGGAAAAATTTTAAATAAAAAGTTAGCAGAAGGACAAGTTCATGGTGGAGTAAGTATGGCTTTAGGATTTGCTTTATCTGAAAAATTCATAATAGATAAAGAAACTGGAGCAGTAATAAATAATAACTTGTTACATTATAAATTACCAACAATAATGGATACTCCAGAAATAAAATGTGAATTTGTAGATACTTATGATCCAACATCAAGTTTTGGTCAAAAATCACTAGGAGAAAATACAACAATTTCTCCAGCACCTGCAATTCGTAATGCAGTATTAAATGCAACTGGTGTAGCATTTAATAAATTACCAATGGATTCACAATCAGTATTTGAAAAATTTAAAGAAGTTGGACTTATATAGGAGGCGAAATAGTATGTATGATATAAATGAAATATTAGAACCTAAAACATTAGAAGAGGCATTAAATTTATTAGATGAAAAAGATAATTTAACAATAATAGCAGGAGGAACTGATGTACTTGTAAAGCTTCATGAAGAAAGATTCAAATCTTTAAATTTAATAAGTATAAGAGATATTGAAGGATTAAATGAAATAAAAATACTTGAAGATGAATCAATTGAAGTTGGAGCTATGGCAACTTTCTCAGACATATTTAGAAGTGAGATAATAAATAAACACATTCCAATTTTAGCAGAGGCTGCTGTATCAATGGGAGGTCCACAAATTAGAAATATGGCTACAATTGGTGGAAATATATGTAATGGAGCGGTATCAGGAGATAGTGCACCAACTGTTTTTGCTTTAAATAGCAAAGTTAAACTTAAATCAAAATCAGGTGAGAGAATACTGAGTGTAAAGGATTTCTATAAAGGACCTGGAATGACTAATATAAGAAAAGATGAAATATTAGTTAGTATAATTATAGAGAAGAAAGATTATGAAAATAAATATGGTAATTATATTAAATTTGCTAGTAGAAACGCTATGGATATAGCTCTTATGGGTGTTGCAGCACTTGTAGAAGTTAAAGATGGTAAGTTTGTTGATGTTAGAGTAGCATTAGGAGTGTCAGGGCCTGTTCCAATAAGATGTGAAATAGCTGAATGTGAAGCAAAAGGAATGGAAGTTAATGATGAAAACATGAAGTTGCTTGGAAAGTTAGCTTTAAAATCATCAAGAGCTATAGATTTCTGGAATGCTTCTAAAGAATATAAAGAGCATTTAATAGATGAATTAACATATAGAGCAATAAAAGAATCAGTAGAAAGAGCAGCGAGAGGATAGGTGAATAGTCATGGGTTTAAAAAGAAAAATATCATTTACAGTAAATGAAAGAAAATATGAATTAGAAATAGATGTTAGGGAATCTTTATCAGAAGTATTGAGAAGTAGATTACATTTAACAGGAGTAAAACAAGGATGTCTTGTTGGTGAATGTGGAGCATGTACTGTTTTAGTAAATGGTGTTCCAACAGATTCATGTATTTATTTAGCTGCTTGGGCAGACGGAAAAACAATAAAAACAGTTGAGGGACTTGAGAAAAATGGTAAGCTTTCAGATGTTCAAGAAGCATTCATTGAAGAAGGGGCTGTTCAATGTGGTTTCTGTACACCAGGTTTAGTTCTAACAACAACTGCTTTAGTTGATAGTGGAAAAGATTATACAGATGAAGAAATAAGAAGAGAAATATCAGGACATTTATGTAGATGTACAGGATATAATAAAATATTTAATGCAACTAAAAAAGCCATTTTAAGAAGAAAAAGACTAGAAAAATAAAATATAAGTTTATGTGATGGAGGGATTTGTTTGTTTACTATAAAAGAGTATGTAAGACCAAGCTCATTAGAAGAGGCTTATGAAATATTAAGCAAAAACAAGACAAACACTATTCTAGGAGGCCTTTTATGGCTTAAAATGGGAAAAAAGAATATAAATACAGCTATAGATTTATCAAGCTTAAATTTAAATAAAATAGAAGAAAAAGATGATGAATTTCATATTGGGTCTATGGTTACACTTAGAGATTTAGAATTAAACAAGGCTTTAAACGATGAATTTCAAGATATTTTTAAAGAATCTGTTAAACATATTGTTGGAGTTCAATTTAGAAATTTAGCAACAGTTGGAGGAAGTATATATTCAAGATTTGGTTTTTCAGATGTTTTAGCTGCATTTTTAACATTAGATAGTTATGTAGTTTCACATAAAAGAGGAATTATATCTTTAGAAGAATTTTCAAAGTTACCTTATGAAAAAGATATAATAGAAAAAATAATAGTTAAAAAGAATAAAAGTAAAAATATATATTTTACTCATAGGCTTTCAGAAACTGATTTACCAGTTTTAATAGTTTCATTAAGTAAAATAGGTGATAATTGGAAAATTGTAGTTGGTGGAAGACCTAATAGAGCTGAAATAGCTAAAGAAGCATCAAAAGTCTTATCAAATAATCCAACAGAAGAAGAAATAGAAATTGCTTGCGATAAAGTAGTTTCAGAGCTAGTATTTGGAAGTAATATGAGAGGATCTAAAGATTATAGAGAAATTCTAGCTAAAGTATTCGTAAAAAGAGGTATAAAAGAATTAATTGGAGGTAATTATGTATGATTACTAAAATTTGGATTAATAATAAACTTTATACTGATGACATAGAAGCCGATAAATTACTTATAGATTTTATTAGAGAAAAAGGATATTTAAGTGTAAAAAGAGGTTGCAATACATCAAATTGTGGATTATGTACTGTTTGGGCTGATGAAAAACCAATTTTATCATGTTCAACATTAGCTGTTAAAATGAATGGAAAACATATTTTTACATTAGAAGGCTTAAATGATCAAGTAAGTGAGTTTGCAAAATTCATGGCAGCTGAAGGTGCAGAACAGTGTGGATATTGTAGTCCAGGATTTATTATGAATGTATTAGCCATGAAAAAAGAATTAGTAAACCCTACAGAAGAAGAAATAAAAGAATATTTATCTGGAAATCTTTGTAGGTGTACAGGATACATGGGACAACTTAGAGCTATTAAGAAGTATTTAAATAGCAAGGAGGTTAAGTAAATGAAAATAGTAAATAAGAGCTATGCAAAAGTAGATTCTATGTCATTACTTACTGGAAAACCTGTTTATACTGAGGATATAGCACCAAGTAATCCTTTAATAGTTAAAGTTTTAAGGAGCCCACATGCACATGCTGAAATATTAGAAATAAAAAAAGATATTGCAATGAAGGTTCCAGGTATAGAGTGTATACTAACTTATGAAGATGTACCAAATAAAAGGTTTCAAATTGCAGGGCAGTCATATCCAGAGCCAGCTCCATATGATAGATTAATTTTGGAAAATAGAGTTAGGCATGTTGGAGATGCTGTTGCTATAGTAGCTGGAATTGATGAAAAATCAGTTGATAAAGCAATGAAATTAATTAAAGTAAAATATAAAAAGTTGAAAGCTATATTTGACCCAATAGAAGCTATAGATAATGATATAGTAATACATGATGAGGATGACTATTTTGTTCATTTTGATTTTGGAACAGACCAAAAGAGAAATATATGTGCATCAGGTAATATGAAAAAAGGTAACGTTGATGAGGTACTAAAAGAATGTGATATAGTTTTAGAGGAAACTTATAATACAAAAGCTAATGCACAAGCTATGATGGAAACAATGAGAGCTTTTACTCATTATGATTGTTACGGAAGATTAGTAGTTGTTAGTTCAACACAAATCCCTTTTCACTTAAGAAGAATTTTAGGAAGAGCATTAGATATACCAAAATCACAAATAAGAGTAATTAAACCACGTATTGGTGGAGGTTTTGGAGCTAAGCAAACATTATGTTGCGAAATATATCCTGCCATAGTTACATTAAAAACAGGGAAACCTGCAATGATAATTTATGATAGACAAGAAACATTTACTGCATCATCTAGTAGACATGCGATGCAATTAAAAGTTAAGTTAGGAGCAAATAAAGATGGGGTAATAAAAGCACTTGATATTTCAGTTATTTCAAATACAGGTGCTTACGGAGAACAAGGACCTACAGTTGTAGAGTTAGTTGGAGTTAAGCCTTTAACAGTATACAATAGAGTAGAGGCATATAATTTTGATTATAAAGTTGTATATACTAATACAATGGCAGCTGGTGCATTTAGAGGTTATGGTGCAACTCAAGGATTCTTTGCTGTTGAATCTATAATAAATGAATTAGCAGCAAAGCTTAATATGGATCCTACTATAATAAGAGAAATAAATATGGTTAAAGAAGGAGAATATCTTCCTGCATATCATGGTGAAACTCTTAATAGTTGTGCTCTTGATAGGTGTTTAAAGAGGGCTAAAGAAATATTTAAGTGGGATGAAAAATATCCATATAAAGATATTGGAAATAATAAAGTAAGATCTGTAGGTGTAGCAATAACTATGCAAGGTTCAGGTATAGAAAATATAGATAAAGCTTCTGTTGAAATAAAATTAGGTGATGGAGGTTTTTATCAATTAATGCTCGCATCATCTGATATGGGTACAGGTTCTGATACTATATTTACTCAAATGGCAGCAGAATGTCTTGATTGCCCTATAGAAAATGTTACAGTAAGTGGTGTTGATACTGATATGTCACCATATGATGTTGGTTCTTACGCATCAAGTACAACTTATGTAACAGGAATGGCTGTAGTAAAAACTTGTGAGGAAATGAGAAAAAGAATTTGCATTGAGGGAGCTAAAGAATTAAATTTAACTCCAGAAGAAGTTGAGTTTGATGGAAAAACAATAAAAGCTTTAGATGGAAGCAAAGAAATTTCTTTAGAAGAACTTTCTGAAAGATTAATTGTAGGGGATAGACAATTTATTGTTGTTTCTGTATCACATTCAAGTCCAGTTTCACCACCACCATTTATGGTTGGATTGGTTGAAGTTGAAATTGATAAAGAAACAGGAAAAACATCAGTAGTTGATTATGTTTCAGTTGTTGATTGTGGAACAGTAATAAATCCAGCACTTGCAAGAATACAAGCAGAAGGTGGAATAGTGCAAGGTATTGGTATGGCATTACTTGAAGATATAAACTATGATAAGAATGGTAGAATGATTAATGATACTTTTATGCAATATAAGTTACCAACTAGATTAGATGTTGGTAATGTAAGAGTAGAATTTGAAAGTAGTTATGAACCAACGGGTCCATTTGGAGCTAAATCAATAGGTGAAATTGTTATCAATACACCAGCTCCAGCAATAGCAAATGCTATATATAATGGAATGGGAGTTAATATTAGAGACTTACCTATGACAGCTGAGAAAATATTAATGGCTAGCTTAAAGAAAGATGCATAAAATTATTAGCCATATTTTAAAAATAAATTATTATAAGTATAATATTAATATGTAAATAATTTAATAATTAATATAATAATTAAGATAAAGAGGGTATGAATATGGAAAAAGATAAGATAATGAATTTATGTGTTGAAAGTTGCATGGATGGAATGAAGCATCACGAAGGAGGTCCATTTGGTGCAGCAATAGTTAAGGATGGAAAAATTATAGCTGTGGCTCATAATACTGTAATTAAAGATAATGATCCTACTGCTCATGGTGAAGTAAACGTTATAAGAAAAGCTTGTAAAGAACTTAATACTTTTGACTTAAGTGGATGTGAATTATATACAACATCAGAACCTTGTCCTATGTGTATGTCAGCTATTATTTGGGCTAATATATCAAAAGTGTATTATGGATGCACAGTTCAAGATGCTAGAGATATTGGCTTTAGAGATGAGCATATATTAAAGTTTTTAAAAGAAGATTGTAATGATAAAAAAATAATAGATTTGGAAGCTTTAGATAAAAGTGAATGTTTAAAAGCTTTTGAATATTGGACAAAGGATAATTTAAGAACAGATTATTAGTAAAAGTTTTAATTAAATACCTAATAAGTAATTTTAAAAAATTACTTATTAGGTTATTTTTTATTGATGTTATATTAAAATGTGTATCATGGAAAACTAAAAAGGTTTTAGTTAATTGTTATTTTTATTAATGCTATATAATATTTTTTAAAATATTTTTATATAACATTAAATAATATTTTTTAATGTTATGTTAAGTTCTAACCAACTCTTGTTCCATTAGGAACTGGTTTTTCAGGTTGTGCTAAAACAGGGGTAATTCCATCAGCATATCCAATATCAAAAAGCATACCTTCTGAAATTTCACCTGCCATTTTCTTTGGAGGTAAATTAACTATAAATAGTGCTTGTTGACCTTCGATTTCTTTAGGATTTTCTCTTTCGCCTTTCATTCCTACTAATATAGTTCTTTCAAATTCACCAAAATTAACAGTTAGTTTAACTAATTTTTTTGATTTTTCAATATCCTCAACTAATTTTATTGTTCCAACTCTAATATCAATTTTATCAATTATGTCCATATTAATATTTTCTTTAACAGAAGCTGTCATAATATCTCCTCCTTTTTAAATAATTAGTAATTATAAAATAATAAAAAATTATGCTACAAGTTTATATTAAATTATTCCTTGTTTTAGGATTATTATAACATTAATTACAAAATATTCAAATATTTAAAAAGAATTTATATTTAAAAAAGTGCAATAAATAATTTTGTTGTAGAATTTTAAAATATCTGTATTTAGTAAAATTTTTTGTTATTAAGAAAAGTATAATGATAATTAAAAATTTTGTATTAATTGTTATTTAGTTTATAATGAAATAATAAGAATTAAATATTAAGTTATCATGTTAAATAGTGTAGAAAATAACTTTTTAATATAGATTGAAAGGAATTTATATGAGTAAAATATTAGTTTTAGCAGAAAAACCTTCAGTAGGAAGAGAACTTGGAAGAGTTTTAAAATGTAATAAAAAGGGGAATGGATATTTAGAAGGAGAAAAGTATATAGTAACATGGGCATTAGGACATCTAGTAACTTTAGATGCACCAGAAGGATATAATCCAGCATGGAAAGCATGGAATATGGAAACATTGCCAATGCTTCCAAAGCATATGAAGCTTACGGTTATAAAAGGTAGTGGAAAGCAATTTAAAATTGTTAAAGAGCAAATGTATAGAAAAGATGTAGGAGAAATTGTAATAGCAACAGATGCAGGACGTGAAGGAGAGCTTGTTGCAAGATGGATAATTGAAAAAGCTCATGTTAAAAAGCCTCTCAAGAGACTTTGGATATCATCTCAGACAGATAAGGCTATAAAAGATGGATTTAAAAATTTAAAAGATGGAAAAGAATATGATAATCTTTTTCATGCTGCAGAATGTAGGGCAGAAGCTGATTGGCTTGTTGGACTTAATGTAACAAGAGCTTTAACTTGCAAACATAATGCTCAGCTTTCAGCAGGTAGAGTACAATCACCAACTTTAGCTATGATAGTACAAAGAGAAGAGGAAATTAAAAATTTTAAACCAAAGGAATATTACACAATAGATATAAAAACAAATAAATGTAATTTTACTTGGGTAAATAAAGATAATAATTCAAGAATATTTAATGCTGATTTTAAAGATAAAGTATCATTAAAAATAAAAAATGGTGAAATAAAAATAGTTGATATTAAAGAAGCTAATAAAAAGACTTATTCACCAAAGCTTTATGATTTAACAGAGCTTCAAAGAGATTGTAATAAAATTTATGGATATTCTGCAAAGCAAACATTAAATATAATGCAAAGACTTTATGAAAATCATAAACTTTTAACTTATCCACGAACAGATTCAAGATATATATCAGGAGATATAGTATCTACTATTCCAGATAGACTTAAAGGAATAGCATTTGGAGAATATAGAGCTATAGCAACAGAGCTTTTAAAGAATAAAATAAAAGCAAATAAAAGCTTTGTTGATGATAGTAAGGTATCAGATCACCATGCTATAATTCCAACAGAGGAAAAGAGTAATTTAGCAAATTTAAGTTCAGATGAAAGACATGTATATGATTTAGTTGTTAAAAGATTTTTATCAGTATTATTACCTCCATTTGAATATATTCAAACAACTCTTGAAGGAGAGATAAATGGAGAAAAAGTTATAGCAAAAGGAAAAGTAATTAAATCAAAAGGTTGGAAAAAGGTATTTGATAGAGAAGATGAGGATGATAAAGAGGATATAAAAGAACAAGAACTTCCAAAAATAAATAAAGGTGATAGCTTAAAAATTTTAGATGTTAAAGTTAAAGTTTCTGAAACTAAGGCACCAGCAAGATTTAATGAAGGTACTCTTTTATCAGCAATGGAAAATCCTCAAAAATATATACAAGTTGATAAAGCTTCTTCTAAAACTTTAGGAGAAACAGGTGGACTTGGTACTGTTGCAACAAGAGCAGATATAATTGAAAAATTATTTAATTCATTTGTTATAGAGAAGAAGGGGAAAGAAATTTACCCAACATCAAAAGGAAAACAGCTTATAGAACTTGTACCAAGTGAACTTAAGTCCCCACTTCTTACAGCAAAGTGGGAGGCTGCTTTAGATAGAATTTCAAAAGGAAAAGAAGATCCAAAGAAGTTTACAAAGGAAATGAGAAATTATTCAATAGCTCTTGTGGAAGCAGTAAAACAAGAAAATTCAAAATTTCATCATGATAATTTAACTGGTAAAAAGTGTCCAGAATGCGGTAAGTATATGCTTGAAGTTAAAGGAAAGCAAGGAAAGATGTACGTATGTCAAGATAGAGAATGTGGGCATAGAGAAAATATAGCAAGACTTACAAATGCAAGATGTCCTGAGTGTAAAAAGAGATTAGAACTTAGAGGGTCTGGTGAAGGAAAAATATATGTTTGCCCAGGAGAAAATTGTAACTTTAGAGAAAAAGAATCAGTATTTAAGAAAAGATTTAATAAAAATGATAAAGTGAATAAAAGAGAAGTAAATAAAATCATGAAGAAGATGCAAAAGGAAGCAGAAGAGGATATAAACAATCCATTTGCAGCACTTTTAAAAGACTTTAAATAAAATAAAGCCTACTATTTTTATAGATAGTGGGCTTTTTTATTTTATAAATACATTTTTATATTATATTTTATTATTTAAATATATAAAGAAAATAACTATTTATATATATGATAAATGGTAGGAAATCCTTTTATACAATATATAAATTTAATAATTAACTTAATATATATAATGTTACATTTTATTAAATGAATGGTTGAATTATAAAAAAATATATTTATAATTTCTAAATAATAAATATATTTTTGGAGTGATAAAGTATGCAAAAAGTTTTGAAGAATGAATACTTTTTAAAAACTATAATATTTATTCTTGGAGTTATAGTTTTTCTTTCTTACTGGTTCTTTCTTGGAAATATAAATGCATTTGTAGGTGTTGCATTAGTTAAAGGAGCATTAACTTTATTGAATAAAGATTTAACGGCTAATCCAATAAAAAATTCATTAATATTTTTAGTGGCTTTTTTATATATAGGTATATTTTCTTATATTGCTACTTTTAATATATTTTTAGGGTTATTTATAAACTTTTTTGCATTATTTTTTATTACATATAATTTTGTTTCAGACTTAACAATGTCTATTTGGATTCCTTTTGTTCTTGGATATTTATATCTTTTAGTTAAACCAGTTAATTACTTTTATGAATTTAAAGAAAGATTAATTGCATTAGCTGTTGGTTCATTATTTATAATAGTTAGCCAATTAATTTTAAATAAAGATAAGTCAAAAGACAAAATAAAGTCTAATTTTATATTGCTATTAGATAGTATTTTAAATGAAATAAGCACTTTAAAAAATGAAGATATTTTAGAAACTAAAAGATTAAAAGGAAGTAAGGAATATAGATTAGAAAATAAAAATTTAAAGGTAACTACATATTTAGATAGTATAGTAGCTACTATTTATAATAGAAGAACTTCCTTTTTTTATATTGATGATAATGACAGTATTCTTTTGAATTTATCAGTTTGCTTAGAACGATTAAGTAATTCTATAAATAAAATTAAATTAACTAATTGTAGTAAAGAAGAAGAATTTTTAAGTGATTTAGTAAATCTAATAAATGAAATGAAAATTTATATAAAAAAAGATAATTATTATTCAAAATTTACTATTGATATAGAAAGTTTTTCAAATAAGTATTCTAAATATTTTAAAGATAATTATTCTTTTTATGATATATTACAAAATATTGAAATGCTTAAATTTTCTTTAACAAATTTAATTGATTTAAAGAACAAAAAGAGGGTTAAAATAAAAAATGTATTTTCATCATTTAATAAATTTAAAATAAAAAATATTTTTAAATATAATTTTAGAAAATCAATTAAATTTACATATGCTTTTAGATTATCTTTCCTTTTATCTGTATCTTATTTTATTGTAGAATTATTTAAAATTCCAGAAGGTAAATGGATTACTTTTACTATATTTACAGTAGTACAACCTTATATAGAAGATAGTCAAAAGAGATTCACTAAAAGATTTAAAGGAACTATTGTTGGTATAATAATATTTAGCTTAATAGATATATTTGTAGGAAGTTTTTATTTAGAAGTATTTATATTTGCTATATTTTATTATATTTATTCTATACAATCAGATTTTACTATAAAAACTATATGTACAACTACAGTTAGTTTAGGAGTATTTTCTATTATAACTAATGCACCAGCAAGCGGGGATTTTTATAGATTTATTTTTATGGTTATTGGTATACTTATTGGGTATATTGGAAGCAAGTATATATTCCCGTACAGCTTAAAAGATTCTATAGATATGTTAAGTAAGCAATACTATAAAATTAGTTTAAATATGGTATATAAAGGTTGTAAAGAGAAAATAAATGCTAAATTGACAACTTATATAGATGAACAGGTTTTGCTTTCTAAACTATTTGAAAGTAAAATAATAATTAATAATAGTACATATAAATTAAAATGTGTTAATGAATTTGTATATAATCAAAGATTTTTAAATAATGATATATACTATCTTTATTTTTATATTTTTAAAAATAAAATAAAAAGTAATATTATTGAAGACTTTAAGTTTAATTTAAGTAAGGCTTATAGCTTTAATAATAATGAGTTAATTTTAGATTTAGATGAAGTTATGAATTTAGAAACGTATATAAAAGGTAAATTTAGCTCTGTTGTAGATGAAAAAGATAAGTTAGTATTTATTACTATATATAGAATATTATCTAGGTTAGAAAAATCTAAAAAGTTAATTGATGAAATAGATAATACAATAATTATATAAAATGGGGGCGATTTTATGAATAATCTTATAAAAAATAGATTAGAAAAATTTAGAGCAATAATGAAGGAAAAGGGGATAGATTATTATATTATTCCAAGTTCAGATTCACATGGTAGTGAATATGTAAGTGATTATTTTAAAGGAAGAAAGTTTATGTCAGGATTTACAGGGTCAGCAGGAACTTTACTTATTGGATTAAAGGAATCTATACTTTGGACTGATGGCAGATATTTTATTCAAGCAGAAAAAGAACTAAAGGATTCTAATATAAAATTATTCAAAATGAGAATAGAAGGATATCCAACTTTAAATGAATGGATTAAAGAAAATATTAAAAAGGGTGAGGTTTTAGCTTTTGATGGAAAAGTATTTTCAGTAAATGACTACAAGTCCTTTAAAGAAATTGAAAAAAGTAATTTATTTAAAATAAAAATAGATGAAGATTTACTTCAATATGTTTGGGAAGATAGACCAAGCCTTCCGAATGAAAATATATTTATTCATGATGTAAAATATGCAGGAAAAAGTAGAGAAGAAAAGTTACAAGAAGTAAGAGAAAAGATGACTTCTTTAAATGTTGATTATTATATAATATCATCATTAGATGATATTGCTTGGCTTTATAACCTTAGAGGAAATGATATTTTATATAATCCTGTATTTTTAAGTTATTCAATTATTGAAGAGAATAAAGCTTATATTTATATAGATGAAGAGAAGGTTTCAGAGAAAATTAAATATGAATTAGAAAAGGATAATATATATATTAAAAATTACAATAAAATAATTGAAGATACTAAATTATTAGAAGGAAATATACTTATTGATCCTAAAAAAATTAATTCACTTATATATGAAAATATAAATTCTAATTGTAAGGTTATAGAAAGTTTAAATATAACAACAAACTTAAAGGCTATAAAAAATAAAATAGAATTAGAAAATCTAAACAGATGCCAAATAAGAGATGGAGTAGCTATGGTTAAGTTTAGAATGTGGTTAGAAAATAATGTTGGAAAAGAAAAGATTACAGAAATATCAGCTTCAGAAAAGCTAAAGGAGTTTAGAAGTTTTGGTGAATTTTTTAAAGGGGAAAGTTTCAATACAATTGCAGGTTATAAAGAACACGCTGCTATGATGCATTATAGTGCGACAAAATTAAGTAATTATGAGCTTAAAAAAGAAGGCCTTTTTTTAGTTGATTCAGGTGGACAATATTTAGATGGGACTACTGATATTACAAGAACATTTGTACTTGGAAAGCTTACACAAGAGGAGAAGGATGATTTTACATTAGTTTTAAAGGGACATATAAATTTACTAACTACAAAGTTTTTAGATGGAACAACAGGTTCAAATATTGATATAAAGGCTAGAGAACCATTATGGAATAAAGGAATAGATTATAAATGTGGCACAGGTCATGGTGTTGGATTTTTCTTAAATGTTCATGAAGGGCCTCAGAGTATAAGCCAAGTTCCAAATAATGTAGTATTAAAACCAGGAATGATTATAACAAATGAGCCTGGAATATATAAAGAAGGTAAGCATGGAATAAGAACAGAAAATACTATGCTTGTTGTAGAAGATAAAGAATCAGAATTTGGAAAGTTTTATAAGTTTGATGTTATATCATATTGTCCAATAGATACAAAGGGTATAAATAAAGAGCTTTTAAGTGAAGAAGAAATAAATTGGATAAATAATTATCATGAAATAGTGAGAGAAAAGTTATCAAAATATTTAAACAGTGACGAAGCTAAGTTTTTAAATAAAATAACAGAAAAAATATAAAAATATATTATTAAATAATTATAGTAATAGAAATTTTAATAATTTATTTATAAGATAAATAAGATTTATTGTATAAAATAATTTAAAGATATAGAATTAGAAAGAATGACTAATTCTATATCTTTTTTTGCTTTATTTTAAATTCATTACGTTTAATCCAGATACTTCATCTAAATATCTAGTAATTTGTCCATCTAATTCAGTTAAAATAATTTCACAAACAGCAGTAACGGTTCCTTCAACAAAATGGCCACCATAAGTTACACAGTCTTCACCACTAAAATTTATATGTAGATGAAGATAAGGTTCATTATCTTTAGTTGTTAAATTTCCAAGTAAACTTGTTATTTCATATTTTCCATCAAATACAGTCTCATTATATACTTTTGTATTTAAATCAAAGTATCCTATTTTTATATTTGTTGCTGCACCTATAGCAGAAATTGAACCAAGTTTTATATTATTATCCTTACAAAAGTTTTTAATAGAACTTACTATGTTTTCACCTTTATCTATTCTTAAAATCCAAGTATTATTTATTTTTTTAAAATCCATCTTCAATACCTCCAATAAAATATAGTTTAATTTAATTATAACCTTAAAATTAATGTAAAGGTAAATATAAATTATATATATTAAAAATTTTTTAAGGTATATAACGTATATAAAATACTCTTAAATGAAAATAAATAAAACATATAAATAAATTGTATTGTATGATAATATAGAGTGAGATAAAAGTAAAATTTAATAGGAATTTATTAATAAATTTATAAATAAATTAGCTTGGAGGATTATATGGCTATAAATAAAAAAACAAATGAAAGATTCCATTACAATAATGGGAAAAAAACAAATAAAAACTTTATGTATAATGATTTTAGAAGAGCTAACTGTTATAACAGTGAATTTTCAGGGTCAAATTTTAATTTTGCAAGCTTTAGAGGGGCACATTTTAAATCATGTGATTTCTTTGGTTGTACATTTAAATGGACTGAATTTATAGGTAGTAATTTAAAGAAAAGTAAATTTAAAAAAGCTGAGTTTAAAAATGCAATATTTGAAGGTGTTAATTTAGAAGGTGTAGATTTTGATGGTGCTAAATTTAAAAATGTTATATTTTTAAATACTGATATAAGTAAGGCAGTAAATTTAAAATTTAAAGAAGAAGAAGTTAAAATATTAGATGATTTTCCAAAGCTAGACCTTAGCTTAGAATTAATGACTTCATTAAATAAAGCAATGGATAATGAGTATATTAAGAAATCAAGAGTTCTAGATACAAAAGAAGGTAAAATAAATACTGTAAGTATAATGAGATTAATGGAAAACTTTAATGAAAAATCATTAATTCAAGGACTTAAAATTGCATCAGAAAGAATAGATAGAGATTTTTCTACATTAAGTTATTTAATTAAAGCTATGGAAAGATATAGAGAAGAGGGGCTTCTATAAGGGGGTAAGTAAATGATAAATCCAAAGAGAGAATGGATAGAATTTAAATCAGAAGAAGAAAAAGTTGAAAAATTAAAAGAATTAAAAATAATATCATCAAAAGCAAAAGAAGTTAAGGAATTATATTATAAAGGTGCATATAGTGATGGATCCATACTTTGTGATGTAGTAGGATATGTAGATGAAAATGAAATAATTTTAAAAATAAATGAAAAATTACATAGTGTACATCCAGAATATTTTTTGGATATGCAAAAAAAAGAAAGATTTATAATAGTTGATATAGAAACACCTATGAGCTTTAAAAAAGAAGATGGAATAAGAGAAATAGCTGCTGTTGTAGTTGAAGATTATAGAGTTATAGATACTCTTCATTTAAAGAAAGTTATAGATGAACAAGAGTATAAAAAAGGTTATGGAAATGGATTAGAAGCAATAGAAGAAGATGAAGAAATTAAAGAAAAATTTAAAGCTTTAGTTAAAAAGTATAAATGCCCATTATTAGCTCACAATGCAAGTTTTGATAGGAAATTTTTAAAGCATTGGGGATTTGTTGATGATAAGCAAAAGTTCTATTGTAGCTTAAATACAATTAGAGCAATGGTTAAGCTTGATAGTTATAAACTTGTTGACTTATTAAAGTATTATGGAATTAAAGATGGACAAGAACATAATGCTATTCAAGATGTTCTTGATTTATTAGAACTTTTAAAAAAATTAAAGCCAGAAAAATGGCAAACTATAGATAGTCGTGTTAAGTATAGTTTAGATAAAAAGAGTGAAAAAAAGTTAGAAGATAAACTTGATAAGTCAAGGGATAAAAAAGCTTCACCTAAGTTTGTAAGAAAGAGCAAAGAGGAAAAAGAAGCAGAAAAATTAAGACTTGAAAAGGCTAAAGAAAATATTATAGAAAATTTATTTGATGGAAAGAAAATAGTTTTTACAGGAGATACTAAGAAGGATAGAATTGAGCTTCAAGAACTTGCAATCATGTATGGCGGAGCTGTTACACAAAGTATAAGTGGTAAAACATATATGGTAGTTGTTGGAGAAAATCCTGGAGTTAGCAAAATATCAAAAGCTAAAGAACTTGGAATAAAAATTATAAGTGAAGATGAATTTTTAAATACTGTAAATTTAGAATCAGTTCAAATGAAGCTTTTTTAAAAAATAATTTTTATCAAGAATTTAATTATAAAAATAGATGCTATGAATTAGTACATCAATATATGAGATAAATTTATATTTATACAAAACAGGTAGTTAAGTAAAAAACTACCTGTTTTGTAATTTAATATAGAAAAAATCACTCATTATAATTAAATTTAAATAAAAAATTCAGAAAATTTTCAAAAAAGACTTGTAAACGATTTTAAAATGTATTATGATTTACTTAACCGATTTAGTTTAACGGTTAAGTAAAGAAAGGATGGGGAAGATGAATAAAGTTTGTGTAATTGGAAGCATAAATATGGACTTAGTTATAAAGGTTAAGAACATGCCAAAGGAAGGAGAAACCATACTTTCAAAATCCTTTGAAAAAATAGCTGGAGGAAAAGGAGCTAATCAAGGGGTTGCTGCAAAAAGATGTGGCAATAAAGTTACAATGATAAGTAAAATTGGACAAGATGATAATGGAAAAATATTAAAAGGTCTTTTAGATAAAGAAGGAATAAATACAGAATATATATTTGTTGATGAAAAAGAACCAACAGGAATGGCTATGATAACAGTAAATGATAATGGTAATAATTCAATTGTTGTTATATCAGGTTCAAACATGACATTAAATAACGATGAAATAAAAAAATGTGAGAATGTTATAAAGGAAAGTGATATTGTAATATCTCAATTTGAAACACCAGAAGATATTACAATTGAAGGATTTAAAATGGCTAAGGAAAATAATAAATTAACTATTTTAAATCCAGCACCAGCAAAAAAAATAAAAGATGAATTATTAAAATATACAGATATAATAATTCCAAATGAAACAGAAGCAGAACTTTTAACAGGAATAGAAGTTAACGATTTAGAAACAGCAAAAATTGCAGCTTCAGAATTTTTCAAAAAAGGAGTTAAGTTTGTAATTATAACTTTAGGTTCAAAAGGAGCAGCTGTTATAAGCAAAGAAAAGGCTGAAATAGTTAAAGCATTTAAAGTAAATGCAATAGATACAACAGCAGCAGGTGATAGCTTTATTGGAGGATTAAGTACGAAGTTAAATATAAATGAAATGACTTTTGAAAATCTTTTAAAGGCAGTAAGGTTTGGAAATAAAGTTTCATCTATAACAGTACAAAGAAGAGGAGCACAACCTTCAATAGCAAGTATAGAGGAAGTAGTTGAAGTTTATGGAGAGGAAGATTAATATATGAGAAAAACAAAGTTATTAAATAGCCAAATAAGTTCAGTAATATCAGAAATGGGACATACAGATTCTTTGGCAATAGGAGATTGTGGATTACCTATACCAAAGGATGTAAAAAGAATAGACCTTGCAATAATTAAGAATTTACCTACATTTATAGATACATTAAAAGCAGTTTTATTAGAATTAGAAATTGAAGAAGTAGTACTTGCAACAGAAACAGAAAAAATAAGCAATGATCTTTATAAAGAAATAAAGAAAGAAATTGGTGATGTAAAAGTAACATTCGTAAGTCATGAAAAGTTAAAAGAAAACTTAAAGGAATGCAAGGCTGTAATAAGAACAGGTGAGCAAACTCCTTATGCAAATATTATTTTAAAGTCAGGAGTTGTATTTTAAGAGGAGGCGTTTAGAATGAATGCAAAAAAACCAATGCTTAAAATGGAGGGAGTGAGTAAGTCATTCCCTGGTGTTAAAGCACTAGACAATGTAAATATTACTGCTTATGGAGGTGAGGTTACTGCTTTAATGGGTGAAAATGGAGCAGGAAAATCAACTCTTATGAAAATATTAAGTGGAGTTTATACAAAGGATGAAGGTAAAATATATCTTCAAGGTGAAGAAGCTAATATTCAAGGTATAAAATCAGCAGAGGAACTTGGAGTTACAATAATTCACCAAGAACTTAGTATAATAAATAACTTAACAGTTGCTGAAAATATATTTTTAGGTAATGAAAAAACAAATAATTTTGGAAAAATAAATAAAAAACTTATGGTTGAAAGAAGTAAAATGTTTTTAGAGCAAATTGGATGTACAGTTGATCCAAATGAGCTTGCTGGCAATTTAAATGTTGGTGAAAAACAAATGGTTGAAATAGCAAAAGCATTAACAAAAAATGCAGCAATAATAATAATGGATGAACCAACAACAGCACTTACTGAAGTTGAAACAAAAAATCTTTTTAAAGTAATAGAAAATTTAAAAAGCAAGGGTCTTGCTATAATTTACATATCACACAGAATGGAAGAAATATTTGCAATATGCGATAGAGTTGAAGTTTTAAGAGACGGTAAATATGCAGGAAATGCATTAATTAAAGATATAGATAATGATGACCTTATAACAATGATGGTTGGAAGAAAAATTGAAGATCAGTTTCCATATAGAGAAGTTAAAAAAGGAAATGTTATATTAGATGTTAAAAATTTAAGCTCAAATGCTGGAGTAGAAAATGCAAGCTTTGAAGTTAGAGAAGGAGAAATACTTGGAATTGCAGGACTTATGGGTTCAGGAAGAACAGAACTTGCAAAAACAATATTTGGTGCATATAAAAAGACAAATGGAACAGTAAAAATAAATGGACAAGAACTTCATGGAAATAGTATAACAGAAGCTATAAAAAATGGTATATGTTATCTTTCAGAAGATAGAAAGAAAGAAGGGTGTGTCCTTGGACTATCTGTTTCAGATAATATGACTATATCAAATCTTGACAGTTATGAAAATAAATTATTTGTATTAGATAAGAAAAAAGAGGCATCTGATGTAATCGATTATATAAAGAAAATTAGAATAAAAACACCAAATCCAGAACAACTTATTAAAAATTTAAGTGGTGGTAATCAGCAAAAAGTTATTTTAGCTAAATGGCTTTTAACAAAACCAGAAGTTTTAATTATTGATGAACCAACAAGAGGAATAGATGTTGGAGCTAAGAAAGAAATTTATGAATTATTAAATGAGCTTAAAGAAAGTGGAAAAGCTATTATAATGATTTCTTCTGATATGCCAGAAGTACTTGGTATAAGTGATAGAATTCTTGTTATGAGTGAAGGAAAAATAACAGGAGAAGTAAGTAGAGAAGAAGCAACACAAGAAAAAATAATGAAATTAGCCGTTGGGATAAAGTAAAAATAAAAGTATAAAAGGAAATATAAATTTTTATTTTGAGAGGAGTTTTTAAAATGAAAGAAAACTACAAAGTATACTTAGATAAATATAAATCTTTAATAGGATTAGTATTATTATGTGTAATTATATCATGTGTAACACCAAAGTTTTTAAGTATAGCAAATATAACAAACGTTTTTACACAAGTTTCAGTTAATGCAATTATAGCTGTTGGTATGACTTTTGTTATATTAACAGGAGGAATAGATTTATCAGTTGGTTCAACACTTGCAATTAGTGGAGCTCTTTCAGCATCAATAGTAAAATCAACTGGAAGTATTACTTTAGCAATTTTAGGTGCAGCAGTATGCGGTATTATTATTGGATTTATAAACGGTATTTTAATAGCAAAAGGAAAATTACAAGCATTTATAGCAACACTTGCAACTATGACAATATTTAGAGGGGTTACATTAGTATATACAGATGGAACACCAATATCAAAATTATCAGAAAGTTTTGCAAAAATAGGTAATGCAAAACTTGGTTTTATACCAGTACCAGTTATTATTACAATTATTATAGCAATTATAGCAATATTTATATTATCACAAACTAAATTTGGTAGATATCTTTACGCTTTAGGTGGAAATGAAGAGTCAGCAAAACTTTCAGGAATAAATACTGATAGAATTAAGATGATGACTTATGTTGTTTCAGGATTTGTTTCAGCAATAGCTGGTGTAATTATTACAAGTAGAATAGGATCTGCTTCACCAAATGCAGGAACAGGATTTGAACTTGATGCAATCGCAGCAGTTGTTATTGGAGGAACTTCACTTGCAGGTGGAGAAGGTAAAATTTCAGGAACAATAATTGGTGCATTAATAATTGGAGTATTAAATAATGGATTAAACTTAATGAATGTATCACCATTTTATCAATCAATTGTAAAAGGATTAGTTATATTAATAGCAGTATTATTAGATAAAAAAAGCAGAAAAAAATAATTTAAGGAGGGTAATATAATGAAAAGAAAAAAAAGATTAATCGCATTTATGCTAATTAGTATTTTCTTTGTAGGCTCCTTAACAGGCTGTATGAGAAAGAATAATGAGAAAAAAATAGGAATGGTAATATCAACACTTAATAACCCATTTTTTATTTCTATGAAAGAGGGTGCTGAAAAAGAAGCTAAAAAATTAGGGTTTGATCTTATTGTTCTTGATTCAACAAATGATCCTGCAAAAGAAAGATCAAATGTAGAGGATTTAATACAACTTGGTGTAGTTGCTCTTTTAATTAACCCAACAGATAGTGATGCAGTAATTAAAACAGTTGAAGTTGCAAATAAAGCTAATGTTCCTGTAATAACATTAGATAGACAAGCAAATGGTGGAGTTGTTACAAGTCATATTGCATCAGATAACGTAGTTGGTGGAGAAATGGCTGGAAAATATGTTCTTGATAAGTTTAAAGATAAAGACAAAATAAATATAGTTGAACTTCAAGGTATTCCAGGAGCTTCAGCTACAAGAGATAGAGGAAAAGGATTCCATAATGTATTAGATAAAGATAAGAAAGCTAATTTTATATCAATACAAGCAGCTGATTTTGATAGACAAAAAGGACTTCAAGTAATGGAAAATATTATACAAAGAAATTCTGATATTCAAGTAGTATTTGCACATAATGATGAAATGGCACTTGGTGCTTCAAAGGCAATACAAGCAGCTGGACTTAACACTATTGTAATTGGATTTGATGGAAACGATGATGCAAAAAATGCAATAGAAGCTGGAACAATGGATGCAACTATAGCTCAACAACCAGATGAAATCGGAGCACTTGGTGTTGAACTTGCAGCAAAAATATACAATGGAGAAAAAGTTGATAAAAATATAGCAGCTGATCTTAAAATTTACACAAATGAAAATAAAAATTAGTTTTTTAAAAATTAAATATTTATTTTTAATATGATATTAAATTCATACATTAAAGATAAAAATTAGTTAAAATATAAGAAAGATTTTAAGCACCAAGCCTTATAAATAATAAATAGATTTTAAGGCGGTGCTTTTTATTTATAATTAAAATAACTTTTTATGGTATAATTTTAATATATATGCATATTACGAGGTGGAAAATGAGGAAGACAACTTTAGCAGACATAGCAAAAGCAGTTGAAGTTTCAAAAACAACAGTATCTATGGTGCTTAATAATAAAGATGGAAATATATCTAAAGAAACAAGAGAAAAAATATTAAATAAAGCAAAAGAACTTAATTATGTTCCAAATTTTTTGGCAAAAAGTTTAACTACTAATAAATCTTATAGTATAGGAGTTATAGTACCTGATATACAAAATCCTTTTTTTAGCGAAATTGCAAAGGCAATAGAAAATATTGCTGAAAAGAGTGGGTATAGTATGGTTCTTTGTAATACTTTTAATAGCAAAGAAAAAGAAGAAAAATACATAAATCTTTTAATGAGTAAATCAATAGATGGAATAATAATAGCTCCTGTTTCAGAAAAAATTGATGGACTTAAAAAGCTTGAAGCAAATGGGATTCCTTTTGTATTAGTAGATAGATTAATAAAGAATTATGAAAATGTAAATGGAGTATTTTGTAATAATAAAGAAGGTATAAAACTTGGTGTTCATTTTCTTTATAAAAATAATAAAAGAAATATAGCATTTATAATTGGAAATAGTAATCTTGAAACATCAAAAGAGAGACTTATAGGTTTTAATGAAAAAATGGAAGAACTTAATATATTAAATAAAGAACTTATAATACATGAAGAATATTCTATGGAAGGTGGTTTTTCTGCAACAGAAAAATTAATGAGTAAAGAAAAAAACATAGATGCTATATTTTATAGTAGTGATGTTATGGCAATTGGAGGAATGAAATATTTACTTAGAAATGGATATAAAATTCCTGAGGATATAAGTATATTAGGTTTTGATAATATAAATATATCATCATTTATAGAACCTGAACTTACAACAGTTGCACAACCTATATGGGAAATGGGAGAAGAGTCTATAAAGCTTTTATTTAAACTTATAAATAAAGAAGAAGTTTTAAATAAAACAGTTGAATTAGAAGCATATTTAATAGAAAGAGGAACTATTAAGTAAGTATTATATAAAGTATTAAATTAATATTTTATAATAATTACTTAAAGGGATAACTGTTAATGAAATTTTAATTTAATTTGTTAAGTCTATACAATTAACAATAAGGCTTGTATTATTATAATTAGGGTATTTAGAATTGCAAGATATAATATATTTAATTGAAAAATTGATTTAATATGAATTTATTATATTAAAGATTTTTTATGATAATTTTTATGTATTAGGATTAATTATTTCAATGTTAATTTATATTCTTGTACTTAAGATAAGTATTAAAAATTGAGAGAGGTGTTTAATATGAGTTTGCTAGTTAAAAATGGGACTATAGCAACAGCTAGTGATTTATATAAGGGAGATATATATATTGAGAATGGAATCATAAAAGAAATTGGATTAAATCTCAATAAAAATGCAGATGAAATTATAGATGCAAATGGTAAATATGTAATTCCAGGTGGTGTAGATGTTCATACACATTTTAATTTAGATGTTGGTATTGCAGTTTCAAATGATGATTTTTATACAGGAACTGTTGCAGCAGCTTGTGGTGGGACAACTACTATAGTAGACCACATGGGATTTGGACCAAAGGGATGTAATTTAAAACATCAAGTTGATGTTTATCATGGATATGCTGATGGAAAAGCTGTAATCGACTACAGTTTTCATGGGGTAATTCAAAGTATAGATGAAAATATATTAGAAGAAATGGAAAGTATAGTTAAGGATGAAGGAATTTCAAGTTTTAAAATTTATTTAACTTATGATTATATGATTGATGATGAAGGAGCATTAAAGGTTCTTAAAAGATTAAAAGAATTAAATGGAATGATGACAGTTCATTGTGAAAATCATGGAAGTATAAAATATTTAAGAGAAAAATTTGTAGAAGAAGGATTAAAAACTCCTAAGTATCATCCATTAAGCAGACCATCTGAATGTGAAGGAGAAGCTGTTAATAGAATGATAAACATTGCAGAAATTGCAGGAGAAGGGCCACTTTATGTAGTTCATTTATCATCAGAATTAGGACTTAGTTATATAAAACTTGCAAGAGAAAGAGGTCAAAAGGTTTATGCTGAGACATGCCCTCAGTATTTAGTATTAGATGACAGTCTTTATGATTTGCCAAATAATGAAGGATTAAAATATATAATGAGCCCTCCACTTAGAAAAAAAGAAGATAATAATGCTTTATGGAAGGGTATTAAAGATGGATATATTCAAACAATAGCAACTGATCATTGTCCTTTTGCATTTAATAAAGACAAGCAAATGGGTAAAGATGATTTTACAAAGTGTCCAAATGGAGCACCAGGTGTTGAAGAAAGAATACCTTTAATATTCTCAGAAGGCGTTATGAAAAAGAGAATAAGTATAAATAAATTTGTTGATGTTTGTTCAACAAAACCTGCAAAAATATTTGGACTTTATCCTAAAAAAGGAACAATTGAAGTTGGATCAGATGGAGATTTAGTAATAATTGATCCAGATAAAGAAGTTATATTAAGTAGTAAAAATCTTCATTCAAATGTAGATTATTCAGCATATGAAGGAATAAAAGTTAAAGGATATCCTATATATACAATATCAAGAGGAAAGATAATAGTTAAAGATAATAAGTTTATTGGAAATATGGGAGATGGAAAGTTTTTAAAACGTGGAAAGTCAGATTGGAATGATTAATAAAAAAAGTGCTATATACATTTTGTATATAGCACTTTTTTGAATTTAATGGTAGTCCTTAGGGGAATTGAACCCCTGATTCCACCGTGAGAGGGTGGCGTCTTAACCTCTTGACCAAAGGACCAAAGAATAATTAAATTATATCACTTTGAAAATGAATAGTTAAATTTAATATAATTTCAAATTTCAGTAAATTGTAAGGTTTAAGTTTATTTTTAATAAGTATTTAAATATAGATATAAAAATACTTTTAAATAATCTTTAATACTAAATAATTTTAAAAGAATTTTAATTTAATAATATAAAATACTTTAATGAGGTTTAATTTATTATAATTTATTAAATGGAAAACTTATTAATGAATTATTAAATATGTAATCATTTTACATTATATTTATATAAAGTTTTATTTTTATTAAAAAAATTGAAACAATATTAATGGTATAATTTAATAGTAAAAACAAATATTTCTAGGGGGAGAAGTTTTATGAAAATCAAAAAGATGTTATCAGTAATGATAGCTATTTGTTTAGTTGCTTTTGGTATTGTAGGATGCTCAAATAAACAAGATGCATCAACTGATAGTAAGCAAACAAATACAAAAAGCGAAAAGACACTATTAGTTTATAGTGGAGCAGGACTTAAAAAGCCTATGGGACAAATTGCAAAGGATTTCGAAAAAGAAAAAGGAGTAAAAGTAGAGTACATATTTGCAGGTTCAATGCAATTACTTAGTCAATTAGAAACATCAGGAAAAGGTGATGTATTTATTGTAGGATCTCAAAAAGCTTATGATGCAGCTAAAAAGAAAGGTCTTGTTGGAGATAGTAAAAAAGTTGCTTATCATACACCAGTTATTGTAACTAAAAAAGGAAATCCTAAACATATAAAAACATTAAAGGATCTTGAAAAGCCTGGTGTAAAGGTTATATTAGGGGATGAAAAATCTAATGCAATTGGACAAACAACTCAAAAGATTATAGAAAAAAATAAATTACAAGGAATAAATAAAAATGTTGTAGCTAAAGTTGCAACTGTAAATGAAATTGTAACACAAATTGTTGATGGTAAGGCAGATGCTGCAATAGCAACAAGAGATAGTGTATATAATAATGATAAAGTTTCTATTGTGGAAATACCAAAAGATCAAAATGTTGATCAAATATTACCTATAGGTGTAGTTGAAGCATCTAAAGAAAAGAATTTAGCTACTGAATTTGTAAATTATGTTTCTTCAGATCAAGGTAAAAGTGTATTTGAAAAATACGGATTTAAACCAGTAAAATAAAATGATAAATAAGATATTTAAATTAGGGTTAATAACTTTATTAGTTTTAACCCTAATCTTTACATTAACCCCTATATTATTTTTGATAATAAGGGGAGCTTATACTATAAAGGAATGTATTTTATCAGAAGAAATAAGATTTGCATTTAAGCTTAGTTTTCAAACATCAATAATATCAACATTAATATGTATGGTTGTTTCACTTCCAGTAGCTTATACTCTTTCTAGATTAGAATTTAAATTCAAAAAATTTTTATGTACAGTTTTATATATTCCTATGTCTCTTCCACATTTAATACTTGGAATTGCATTGCTTTTAGTTTGTGGTAATTCTTTTATAGGAAGGTTTTTAGAAAGTATTGGTTTAGACTTTGTTTTTACTGTTAGAGGTATAATACTTGCTCAAGTTTTTGTTAATATATCTTTTTCTATAAAAATGCTAAAGACTGCAATAGAAGGTTTAGATTTTAAATTAGAATTTGTTGCAAGAACACTTGGATGTACAAAGGTTAAGTGTTTTTATAAGATAATATTACCTTCAATAAAAAGGGATATACTTTCAACTCTTATGATAACATTTTCAAGAGCTATTGGTGAATTTGGAGCTGTAATGCTTTTAGTTGGAACTACAAGAATGAAAACAGAACTTCTTCCAACATCTATATATTTAAATGTTGCAACAGGAGATATGGATATAGCAATTGGTGTTGCAACAATACTTATAATAGTATCAATTTTAACTATACTACCTTTTGAAATTTTAGAGGGGAAAAGTAATGCTAGAGATTAAAAACATAAATTTAAAATTAAATAAGTTTTCCTTAAAAAATATAAATTTAAATATAAATGAAGGAGAATACTTTGTTATATTAGGTCAAAGTGGAAATGGAAAAACAGTTTTTTTAGAAACTTTAGCAGGTTTATATGAAAATTTTTCAGGTGAAATTATTTATAAAGGAAAGGTTATTTCAAATATAGATATAGAAAAAAGAAAAATTGGATTTGTATATCAAAAACATGAACTTTTTCCATTTTTGAGTGTAGAAGATAACATAGCATTCGGACTAAGAGTAAATAGATATAAAAATAAATTAATAAAAGAAAAGGTAAATGAGTATTTAAAGATATTTAAAATAGAACACTTAAAGAAAAGATATCCTAAAAATTTAAGTGGTGGAGAAAGTCAAAGGGTAGCTTTAGCTAGAGCTTTAATAATGGAACCGGATATTTTACTTTTAGATGAACCGTTAAGTGCTTTAGATAAAGTTACTAAAGATATTTTAATAGAAGAAATAAAGGAGATAAAAAAATCTTTTAAAACAACAATTATTCATGTTACTCATGATATTAATGAAGCTTTGGTTTTAGCTGATAATATAGGAATTATGAAAAATGGAGAGTTAAAGCATATTATGAGTATAGAAAGTTTTAAAGAAAAATATGAAGAAGGATTTTATGAAAATCTCTTAAAGTAAGGTGATAATATGAAGTTTTATGATGAAATAAAAGAAAAATTTATTAATATAATAAAAGAGAATAATTTGGATATAAATGAAGAAGTTATTTTAACAAAAAAGCTTACTCCAAAGGAAGCTATAGGTAATCCAGATAGAGATGATTATCCAATACTTAAAGGAAAAGAAGTTTTGTTAAATTCTAATTATAAAGGATTTATAGGACAAGCATATACTGATAATCCAAAGGATTTTAAGGGAACTCTTAAAGATATTTTGGATTTGGATTTATCTTTAGAGGATAACTTACCAGTATTTATTGCTACATTAAATGCAGTGCTTAGGAGTTTAAATCTTATTAATGGAACTATTCATTGTAAAGATGATGAACCAAAGGAATGTGCAAAAAAGATTTTTAATGAAATGAAAAAAAGTTATAAGGGTAAAAATATTGCACTTATTGGTCTTCAACCAGGAATATTAAATGCATTAAGTAAAGAATTTAATGTTAGGGTCCTTGATTTAAATGATAAAAATATAGGTGAAAAGAAGTGTAATGTTGTTGTAGAGCATGGAATTTATGACTTTGATGATGTTGTAAATTGGGCTGATGTTTTATTAGCTACAGGAAGTACTAGCTGTAATGGTACTATAACTAATATTTTAAATGTTAATAAGCCTATTTATTTTTATGGTACATCAATATCTGGTATAGCATATATTATGGGATTAAAAAGATTGTGTTTTTGTTCTAAATAATTAGGGAAATTGGTATAATTTATATAAAATATATAAGAAGGGATGTTTAATTTGAAAAAAATATTTATAACAATGTTAATTATTTTAATTCCTTTTACAATTATATCATGTAATAAAACAGATAATAATTCTGAACAAACTAAAAGTGAAGTAACAGAAAACAAAGAAGAAGTAAATTTAGATAAATTAAAAGAAGAAATCAAAGAAGAAGTTAGAAAAGAAATTGAAGAGGAAAATAAAAATAAAGACACTTCTAATAAATCTAATAATGCAGATAAAACTAACAATAAAGATGAAAAAGAAAACTCTAATAAAGTTAATAATAATCAAAATGAAAAAGAACATAATAATGAGCAAAAGTTAAATGAAGCTTTTAAGAAACAACATTTTTTAGAGAAGGATAATCAGGGAAGAAGAAATTTTCAAAAGGATCAAAATCTTGATAATCTTTTAGCTCTTAATTTAAATATGGATTATAATTATCAACCATACTTAGATGAAAAAGGTAATAAGGGCATATCTGTTAAAATATGTTTTAAAGACTTAGGAGGTTCTAAGGAATATTATAGAGAGGCTAAACGTTTTGTTGCTTTAATGAATGAATTTAGAATAAAGAGTAGTGCAGATATACAAAATTTATATATTTATAATTTAGATAATTCAGCAAATATGACTTATAAATGGAATGAAAATACTGAAGTATTTGAAAAGGTTAAATAAAGTATTAAAAAAGTAGGTAATTTAATTATCTACTTTTTTGTTTTTTTAAGTAAGTGCATATTTATTAAGTAGAATAAATTTTTTAAAGGTGGGGTTTATATATGAAAAAAATAATTTGTGGATATTCACAACAGGCTGCAATAGACTTTGGATTAGATCTTAAGGATTTACAAATCTTAAGACAAATTCATGATTTTATAAAATTAGGATATATTTATAGCAAAGAAATTGATGGAGAAAGATTTTATTGGATTAAATCATCATTTTTACTTAGTGAAATTCCTCTTCTTGAAATAAAAAGTCCAGATGTATTAAGAAGAAGACTTAAAAGATTAACTGAACTTAAAATATTAGATTATAGATTAGTTAAAGATAAAGGTTTATTTACATTTTATAGATTTGGAGAAAACTATAAGTTATTATTTGTTCATGAAAAGAAGGATACAAAAAGAGAAAAAGAAAATAAGGAACTTAAAAAAATAGTAGATATAATATCAAAATCAAAAAAATCAGAAGAAAAAAGAGAAGAGGAAATATTAAATAATATTGAAAAGGAAAAAGAAACTAAAGAAGTATTAGAAGAAAAAATTATAGAAGATGAAAGAATAGAAAACAGATCTTTAGAAGACAATTTTGAAGCTAATGTAGAAAGTATTGATAACTGTTATGAAAAAGATTCTAGTAATAATTATATATTTGGAAAGAAGAATAAAAAATTTTACCCAAAAACAACATACTTAAATACTGATGGGGATATTGATTTTGGAACGGTTAATGGCATCTCAAAAGACGGAACAAATAATAAACAGTCTAATATAAACAAAGAAAAAGATAATAAAAAAATATATATAAAAAAGATTTGTGAAGAGGTTATTGAATTTCTAAATAGTGAACTTGATACAAGTTATAAAGCAAATAGTAAACAAATTTTAAAGCTTATAAAAAAACTTGTTGAAAATGGATATACTGTTTCAGATTTTAAGAAAGTTATATTGAATAAGAAGAATAGGTGGAAGGGGACAGAGTATGAAATTTATTTAAGACCTTCAACTCTTTTTAGGGAAAGTAGGTTTGAAGAGTATTTAAACGAAAAGCCTATAAATAAGCAAAAAAGTGAAGTGAAAAAGCTTCGTGATGTTTATAAGCCTTTTTTTGATGAGGATTTAATTTATTAAAGGTTAATATACAAAAAAAGAAAGTTAGTCTCTTATATTGAAAATTGTGAAATTTATGGATAATATAAAAGTGTATTAAAAATAAATAATATTT
>NZ_JAUNLM010000095.1 GCF_030532265.1 Clostridium sp.
ACAAGAGATTCGTTGGTGAAATACCAGATAGATTTAGAGAATATATTTAAAATAAATAATTAAAAGAAAAAAATAAAAGAGGGTGTTTTAAAAAAACACTCTCTTTTATCTATTATGGGATATTTTTTGGTTAACTAGCTTAATTTAAATTAAATTACTTGTTTTCTTTATTTTCTTTTTTGTCTTTATTATCTAATCCACATGGTACCCATGGATAATCTGGATGTGATGGATCACATGGATTTTGTGGGTTAACTTTCTTTTCTTCTTCATAAATTTGTTCATATTTGTTTAAGTTTTCTTTATCGCTCATAATTAACATCTCCTATCTATAACTCTCAATCACTTTATGTTTATATTATATATTAAGTAATAATAATTATCAAGAAATAATTTGAAAAGTTTTTATGAATTGAGTTCTTAATATTAATATAAAATAAATTGATAGTTTAATAATATTTTTACCACAGTGATGATTTTTATTATTAAATCTAGTTAATGATAGCTTATTTTAAAGAATTAGATAGGTTATTTTGATAAAAGTACCTTTTGTTAATTATAAATTATAAAGAATTATTTATAACTTTGTTTAAATAATAAAAACTATTTAAACTTATTTATAAGTATTATAAATAAACTTATGCACAAAACTATAATAAAGATTATTAATATTATAAATGTGTTTAGAACATATATATTTAAAGATTATTTAATATTATAAAAGGATTTAGGACATACTATTTATTAGAGGATAAATTACATTTAAACCCTTTATTTATAAAGGGTTTAAGTGATTAATTAAAAGCTTATATTTTATTAATATAAATTTAATATTTAACATATTGTAAAGAATGTTTAGTTATAATAAAATCAATGTAATTTATAAAATATATATAGCTTTAAAGAGAAGGCTAATATATTTTTTAAGCGTTATTACAAACTAAAAGGGAGGTTTGAATTGTATGGATATAAAAGAAAAATTAATAGACTTAGTTGTCTTAAATGGGGATGAAAGTGAAATTAAAGCATTAGAAGCAAAAGCTTTAAATGAAGACATATTTGATATAGACAATGGCAGAGAAATTGTACGTAAAAATAATGAAAGCCTAGGAAATTACATAGATAGATATTCAGTAGAAATAATGAAGAATTTTTCAAAAGAAAAGTATTTTAAGTTAAAAAGATTATCAGAAATTTATAGTAGCAAAGGTGATAGTAGTGAAGTAGTAGTTACTATGACAATTGAAGAAAAGCCTAAGCAAAATATTTTTGGAAAACACAAAGGTAAAATTGCAGTTGGAGCTTTAGCAGTAGCAGCAGGAACAACTTTATTTAAATTTTTCTCAAAGAAAAATACTAAATAATAAAAGTTTATTTAAAGAAAAAACTTAATATATTTTTATTAATATAGTTTAAAGAGAGATAAAGTATTAAAATTTATCTCTCTTTTTTATAACTTTTATAAATAAAATTTATTAAATTATAAAAATATATTGCTTTTATAATGAAGATTAATTAATATTTATTATATCATAGTATGTTATGATATTACTTAAATGGGGTAAAAAGTAAAATTTTAAATCTATGGGAGGGTTAAATGGGAGTAAAGTTAAGTAATGATGTTGTTGTAACTAAAGTTTTTAATAATAGTATAGTTTTAGTTAAGTCAAAAGGAAAAGAAAAAATATTATTTTCAAAAGGTATAGGATTTGGCAAAAGATTTGGAGAAAAAATTTTAAAAGGAACAGAAGTTGATAAATTATTTACTATTGAAGATGAAAATAATTTAATAAACTTAAATAAAATAGTTGATAGAGTTGATTCAGAATTTTTTGCTTTCTGTGAAGAAATCATATATAGCATATCAGAAAGTTTAGGAGAAGAATTAAGTGAAAATATACATATAGGACTTATTGATCACTTATATTTTGCAATAAAAAGGCTTAAAGATGGGGAAGAAATACAAAATCCTTTTATAGTTGAAATAGAAACTTTATATCCAAAAGCATTTAATTTAGCATCAGAAGCTTCTAAAAAAATTGGAGAAAAATTTAATGTAAAAGTACCAAATGGGGAAATTGGATTTATAGCCTTACACATTCATTCAGCAATAAATAATAGTAAGCTTTCTCACACTATAAAGTATAGCTATTTAAGCAATTTAATAGTTCAAAATGTTGAAGAAAAATTAAAAATAAAAATTAATAAAAAATCATTAGATTATGCAAGGTTTTTAACTCATATAAGATTTGCAATAGAGAGATTATTAACTAAGAAAACTATAAAAAATGAACTTACAAGTGTTATTAAAGAAAAATATGAAAAGTCTTATGAAATTGCAAGTTATATAAGTAAATTGTTAGAAGACGAGTTAAATACTAAGATTGAAGATGATGAAATTGCTTATTTAGCTATGCATATAGAAAGATTAAAATTATCTTTGTAGAAATTTAAAAAAATATGTTGAAATCGTTGACAAGATTTTCAAAATGAAATAAAATTAAATTGATAAAGCAAATAATGTTTAGATCGGCGTGTTACCAATTTAAATTTGGGCATTAGCTGGGGAGAATACCATACTAACGGTATAGGTATATTCTTTCCAGCTTTTTTTGTGCTTAAAAATAAATTTATAGCTATAATATCATAATTCTTACTTTTAATCGCCTATCTAAATATAAAAAATTTATGTTGGGGGGAATTATAATGGCAAAAGGAAATGGAAAAATACTTGGCCCATTACAAAAGCTAGGTAAAGCACTTATGACGCCAGTTGCTTGCTTACCAGCAGCAGCACTTCTACTAAGACTTGGAGCTCCAGATGTTTTAGACATTGTTTGGATGAATAAAGCAGGGGCTGCTATCTTTGACAATATGGCAATTTTATTTGCAATTGGTATTGCAATAGGACTTGCTAAAGAAAATAATGGTGTTGCAGGACTTGCAGCTGCAGTTGGTTATTTTACTATTACTAATGTGGCAACTTCCTTTGATAAAGAAATTAATATGGGAGTTTTAGCTGGAGTTATTGTGGGAGTAGTTGCAGGATTACTTTATAACAGATTTAGAGATATTCAACTTCCACAGTTCTTGGGATTCTTTGGAGGAAAGCGTTTTGTACCAATAGCAACAGCATTTACTTGCTTAGCATTAGGATTTGTTGCAGGATACGTTTGGCCAATGATTCAAGGTAACTTAAATGCATTTGGTAATTCAATGGCTCAAGCTGGAGCAATTGGAGCATTTGTTTTTGGAGTATTAAACAGATTACTTATTCCTTTTGGTTTACATCACGTACTTAACACTATATTCTGGTTCCAATTTGGAACATTCCAAGGTCCAGATGGAGTTGTAACTGGAGATATTAATAGATTCTTTGCAGGAGATCCAACTGCAGGAGCATATACTACAGGATTCTACTTTATAATGATGTTTGCATTACCAGCAGCTTGTATAGCTATGATAGCAGCAGCTAAAAAAGAAAATAGAAAAGCTGTAACAGGTATGCTTATAAGTATAGCAGCAACTGCATTCTTAACAGGTATTACAGAACCAATCGAATTTACATTTATGTTCTTAGCACCAGTACTTTATGTATTCCATGCAATTATGACAGGAATAGCACTGGCAGTAGCAAATATATTTGGAATGAAGATGGGATTTGGATTCTCAGCAGGTCTTTTAGATTATCTTTTAAGCTTTGGTATTTCATCAAAACCAATAATGATTGCAGTTGTAGGTTTAATATTTGCAGCAATTTATTTTGTAGTTTTCTATCTTGTAATTAAGAAATTTAACTTACCAACTCCAGGAAGAGAAGAAACTGGAGCAGATTTATTAGAAGAGGTATCAGATGGTGATTACTCAGCATCAGCTTCTTCACCAATAAAAGCTAAGGCAGAAGCTATGATTAATGCTTTAGGTGGAAAAGAAAATATAGAACACTTAGATGCATGTGTAACAAGATTAAGATTAGTTCTTAAAGATTCATCAAAAATGAATGAAAGAGAAATTAAAAAATTAGGTGCTAGTGGAATAATGAAATTAGATTCTAAAAATGTACAAGTAATAGTTGGAACAATTGCAGATCCATTAGTATCTCAAATGAAAAAGCTTATGTAGTAAATTAATAGAAGTTATATATTAAACTTTTGAGAATTATATAATTTTAATAATAATTTATAGTTTTTGTTATATGGTATTTACTAAAGTCTAAAACTCACTCCGCTCAACAATTTGGACTTATTAATGTAAATACCATTGTACAAATACTTAAATTTAATTATTTATGTTAACCATATTATATAAATAAAAAACTATTAAATACCCAAAGAACGCCAATAATATTTCTTAAGTTTAATAATAATATTCTTTAGTTTTTGAGTTTTAAAATTAAACTCTGTAAACACTCTATTTGTTTTTAAATAGAGTGTTTTTT